>DASVIY010000074.1:0-1843 GCA_036386195.1 Acidimicrobiia bacterium
CGGTCGCGCCCGTAGGCTGGGTCGGTGCCGGAGCGCATCACGTATCTCGATCACGCGGCGACGACCCCGATGCGACCGGAAGCGGTCGAGGCGATGCTGCCGTTCCTCACCGACACGTTCGGCAATCCCTCGGGTGGTCACTCGGCGGCCCGGGCCGCGAAGACGGCCCTCGAAACCGCTCGCGAGCAGGTCGCCGAAATGTTCGGCGCCGCACCGGCCGACATCGTGTTCACGGCCGGCGGCACGGAGGCCGACAACCTCGCGGTCAAGGGTGCTGCGCACTCGTCGCGCAGTGCAGGTGTCGGCGATGGCGTCGTGACCACCAGGATCGAGCACAAGGGCGTGCTCGCATCGGTCGATCGGCTGGAACAGGAGGGTTTTCACGTCACCCGCGCCGCCGTCGACAGCGGCGGCATCGTCGACCTCGACGCGCTCGCGACCGCGCTCGACGAGCGCACCGTCGTCGTCTCGGTGATGCTTGTCAACAACGAGGTCGGCACGATCCAGCCGCTGGCCGAGGTTGTCCGGCTCGTTCGCGAGCGCGCACCGCACGCGGTGGTGCATACCGACGCCGTGCAGGCGGTTCCCTGGCTCGACCTCGCCGCGGCGCGCGACGCCGGCCTGGTTGCGATCTCCGCACACAAGTTCGGCGGCCCGAAGGGCGTGGGCGCGCTCGTCGTGCGACCCGGCGTATCGGTGACGCCGCTGGTGGAGGGCGGCGGTCAGGAGCGCGAGCTGCGTTCCGGCACGAGCAACGTCGCGGGCGTGGTCGCGATGGCCGCAGCACTCCAGGCAACCGTCGCTCAACGCGATGCACAGGTCGCGCGGATCCGTGTCTTGCGCGACCGACTCGCGAGCGGGCTCGCGGAGCGCGTCCCCGGCGCGTTCTTCAACGGCGATCCGGCCCGCAAGGTCGCGGGCAACTGTCACGTCGGGTTTCCCGGTATCGAAGCCGAGGCGTTGCTCGTCATGCTCGACGGTGCCGGCGTGTGCGCGGCCGCGGGCTCGTCGTGCTCGTCGGGCGCGACCGACCCGTCGCACGTGCTCGCGGCGATGGGAATCGGGCGCGCCGACGCGCTCGCGTCGATCCGGCTGAGTCTCGGTCTCGCGTCGGGCGATGCCGATATCGACCTTGCGCTCGACGTGATCCCCGAGTGTGTCGAGAAGCTCCGCGCCGCCGGAACGGTGTTGTCATGAAGGTGCTCGTCGCGATGAGCGGGGGCGTCGACTCGTCGGTCGCCGCGGCGCTGCTCGTCGACGCGGGTCACGAAGTCACCGGCGTGACGCTCAAGCTGTGGGGCGGCGAGTCCGACTCCGGCTGCTGCAGCGTCGCCGATGTCGAGGATGCCCGGCGCGTCGCCGCCCAGCTCGGAATCCCGCACTACGTGTTCAACTTCGCGGACGGCTTCGACGCGCAGGTCGTCGAGCCGTACGTCGCCTCGTACGCTGCCGGGCGCACACCCAACCCGTGCGTCGAGTGCAATCGCACCATGAAGTTCGGACGGCTGCTCGAACGGGCCACGGCGATGGGTTTTGACACGATCGCCACCGGCCACCACGCACGCGTCGTGCAGGCCGACGGCGACTTCCAGCTTCGCCGGGGCACGGATCGCGCGAAGGACCAGTCGTACGTGCTCTACATGCTCGATCAGCGCGAGCTGGCCCGCACGATCCTGCCCGTCGGCGAGATGACGAAAGCCGACGTGCGTGCACACGCCGCGCGGCTCGGTCTGCGCACGGCGGCGAAGGCCGAGAGCATGGACGTGTGCTTCATCACTCGCGGCGGCCGTGAAGCGTTCCTCGCGGCGCGCACGGAGGCGGTACCGGGTGTGCTCGTCGACAC
>DASVIY010000075.1:0-5785 GCA_036386195.1 Acidimicrobiia bacterium
CGCCGAGCACGACGGCCTGCACGGCCGCGAGCGAACGTCGCGATGCCCACGTGATGAGCCAGGCGGCAACGAGGAAGTTGAGCGCCACCAGCACCAAGCCGATCGCCACGCTCACCGCACCGTCGACCCCCCGGATCAGGCCGCCGGCAAGGATCGCGATTGGCGCGACGAGTGCAGCGCGCCGCGCGAGATCGCGCGCGATGTCGCCCTCATACGCTCGGGACGGCTTCACGGGCGTCGTTGGATCCACGGCTTCCCCTCGTTGGCTCGCTCGATCTGCTGCACGTAGCGGAAGTACTGGGTGACGCCCACGCCGATGATCCCGAACAGCGACAGCGTGACGGTGAACACGCTGCCGGTGCCGAACCGGCGGTCGAGGTACCACCCCAGGAGGCCGAGCAGGAGCGGCGCGACGACGAACTCGAGGGCTTGTGCGAGGCCGTCGCTGCTGCCCCGTTGCCACACCGGCCGCCGCCTCACGACTTTCACCCCGAGTCTCTCCAAACCGCGCCGCGTCACGACCCCGAAGGCGCTTGTGAATGAATTCGCAATGTTAGAGGACGGTGTTTCCGACGGTCAAACCGAGGGCGAGCCCGCCGAGGCGCCCGTTCAACTCGGCCCCCGGCCTGCGGCGCGACGCCGCGCCTCGAAGTCGACGACAGCGTCGCCCGCCGTGGCCGCCGCCGCGGCGTCAACCTCCTCGGGGGCGTGTTCCGGCACGTCGAGAGACGGGTGATCCGAGCGCCTGCCGGGGTGGAAGTAGACGTACAGGAGCAGGCCGAGCGCGGCGACGCCGACGGGCACGAGCGCGTTGCCGTGGTTCGTGTAGGTCGGTATCAGGACCATGCCCGACAGCAGCGCGGTCCACAGCCACAGGATCACGACGGTGCGGCGGGGCCCATGGCCCAACCGCATCAGTCGGTGATGCAAGTGGTCTTTGTCGGCCACGTGAAATGCCTGGCGCCGCGCGACGCGACGGAAGAACGAGAACGCGGTGTCGACGATCGGCACACCGAGGATCAGCAATGGGATGAACAGCGGCGCGAAGAAGAAGTAGGTCTGGCCGGTGAACTGGTCGGCGGTGCGGCCGCCGACAGTGATCGTCATCGTGGCCATGAGCAGCCCGAGGAACATGGCTCCCGCGTCGCCCATGAAGATGCGCGCCGGGTTGAAGTTGTGCGGCAGAAAGCCGATGCAGACACCCACGGCGATGACTGCGATCAGTGGCGCGATGTTGGAGCCCTCGAGCAAGCCCGCTTTGAACAGCCGATCCGAGTAGAGGAACAGCGCCGCGCCCGCGATCGCCACGATGCCTGCCGCGAGACCGTCGAGACCGTCGATGAGATTGAGCGCGTTCGCCATGAGGACAACCGTCACGACCGTGACGAGCGGCGCGAGGTCGGCCGAGAGCACCACATAGTCGTAACTCGCGAACGGCACCCGGAAATACAGCATCGAAACACCGAACAGGGAAAGGATCCCGCCGGCGAGCACCATGCCGGCGACCTTCGCCGGCGGCGAAACCTCGCGGAGGTCGTCGACTGCGCCGACCACGAAGATCACCGCTGCCGCGAGCATCAACCCGACCGGCTCCGACGAGTTGTGAAACATGGCGTGAAACTGCGGGATCTGCGAGGCGACCGCCATCGCCGCAAGGAACGCCGCGAACATCGCCGCGCCGCCAAGTGACGGTGTCGCTTTCGCGTGCACGCTGCGCGGTCCCGGATGCGACACCGCGCCGATCCGCACGGCGACCTTGCGCACGATGAACGTCAAGAGAAACGTCGTGACCGCGGCGACACCCAGCACGATCGAATAGCCCGCCACTACGTGCGCGCCCCGTCCTTCATTCTTGCGTCGCAAATCAACATGACATGGTGATTCTCGACGCAAGAACGAGTGTCGGGCATCAGCTCGCGAGGTCGGGGTAGGGGGTGAACTTGGAGCAGAGCAGCGCCGCGCTGTCGCGGACCTCGCCGACGACTTGCTCGTCGGCCTCGCCGCCGGCGACCGAGCGCAGTGTGCGCGCGATGAGCTGCGCGATCTCTGCCATCTCCGGCTCGCCCATGCCGGCGGTCGTCACCGCCGCCGTACCCAGGCGCAGGCCGCTTGTGACGAACGGCTTCTCGGGATCGTTGGGAATCGTGTTCATGTTGCACGTGATGCCGGCGCGGTCGAGCACCTGCTGTGCGACCTTGCCGGTCACGCCGAACGGACGCAGGTCGACGAGCATCAGATGGTTGTCGGTGCCGCCCGACACGATGCGGAAGCCCTCCCCCGCCAGCGCGTCGGCGAGCGCGCGCGCGTTGCGCACGATGGCGGCGGCGTAGTCGCGGAACCCGGGCAGCGCGGCCTCGTGGAAGGCGACGGCCTTGGCTGCGATCACGTGCATCAACGGCCCGCCCTGCAAACCCGGGAATACCGCCTTGTCGATCGCCTTGGCGTACTCCTCGCGACACAAGATGCAGCCGGCACGCGGGCCGCGGAGGGTCTTGTGGGTGGTGAACGTGACGACGTCGGCGTACGGCACCGGCGACGGATGCACGCCGCCCGCAATGAGGCCGGCGATATGGGCCGCGTCGACGATCAGGAGCGCGCCGATCTCGTCGGCGATCGAGCCGAATGCCTCGAAGTCGATCACCCGTGGATACGCGGTCGCGCCCGCGATGATGGCCTTGGGCCGCTCCGCGAGGGCGACCCGACGCAAGTCGTCGTAGTCGAGCGTCTCGGTCTCCGGGTCGACGCCGTAGGCGGCAAAGTCGTAGAGCCGGCCGCTGAAGTTGACCGGTGAACCGTGGGTCAGGTGGCCGCCCTGATCGAGCCGCATGCCCATCAGCTTGTCGCCGGGATCGAGCAACGCGAGGTAGACGGCCATGTTGGCGCTCGCGCCCGAGTGGGGTTGGACGTTGGCATGTTCGGCATCGAACAGCGCACACGCGCGGGTGCGCGCCAGCTCCTCGGCCTCGTCGACCACCACGTTGCCGCCGTAGTAGCGCTTGCCCGGGTAGCCCTCGGAGTACTTGTTGGTGAGCACCGAGCCCTGTGCGGCCATGACCGCCGGCGACGTGAAGTTTTCGGACGCGATGAGCTGAATCGTGGTGTTCTGCCGCTCGATCTCCCGGCGGATGATGTCGGCGATCGTCGGATCGGTCTGCGCGAGAGGGTCAGGGGTCATCGCGGCGTCTCCTGGTCTTCGTTGTCTTCGCGCTCGAAGGCCGCGATCTTCTCGACCCGGCGCGCGTGGCGGCCGCCCTCGGGCTCCGCAGCGAGGTACGCGCGGATCGCGTCATCGACGGTCTGCTCGCCGAGGAACCTCGCACCGAAGCAGCACACGTTGGCGGCGTTGTGCTCGCAGGCGAGACGCGCCGATGTGACGTCATGCGCGACGGCGGCCCGCACCCCGCGCACCTTGTTGGCCGCGATGGCCATGCCGTTGCCGCTGCCGCATGCGAGCACCCCTCGGTCGGCCTCGCCGGCGGCAACTGCGCGCCCGACGCGCGCCGCGAAGTCGGGGTAGTCGACCGATTCCTCGGTGTCGGTGCCGTAGTCGATCACATCGTGACCGTCGCTCTTCAGGAGCTGTCCGAGGTGCTCCTTCAGCCGGTACCCCGCGTGGTCCGAGCCGATGGCGAGCTTCATCGAGCGGTACCTCCGGGACGGCCGAGCAATTCCATCCAGACTACCGGGCCCACCCGCGACCGCCGGTCCCGTTCACCGTTCGGGAAGGTCGCACGGCGGATGCGAGACTTGTCGCATGCATCGCCCGACTGCTGCGGCCGGCGCGCCCGCGCACGTCCCGGCAACCGGCGATTGCACCGTCGTGCTGCAGTTCGGACCCGAGATCGGCACACACGGGGGCATGGCGAGCGTGCTCGAGTCGTACGCGCGCTTGCCGCTCTCACGGTTTCGATTCGAGTTCGTGCCGACGTGGACGCCCGACGCGTTCGCGTGGGGAGCCCGGCCGCTCGCCGGCGCTGTCCGCAGGCTGCTGCAGGCGGACCCGTCGACGACGATCGCCCACGTGCACCTCTCCAAGGGCGGATCATTCGTCCGCGAGGGCCTGCTCGTGGCGCTCGCGCGTCGCCGCGGCATCCCCGTGGTCGTGTCCCTGCACGGCGGAAAGATGCTGGAGTTCAGCGAGCGCCATCCCCGACTCGTGGGCCGGGTGCTCAGCGCCGCGGACGCCGTGATCGCGCTCGGGGCCACGACCGAGGAGCTGGCCCGCCGGTACGCGTCGCCGGGCACGCGCATCGTCGTCGTCCCCAACCCGATCGAGATACCTGCCGACGTGCTTCCCGCCGGCGACCTGGCGCCGGTTGCGCTCTTCGCCGGCGAAGTCGGGCGGCCCAAAGGTGCCGATGTTCTGATCGACGCGTGGCCGCGCGTACAAGCCGCGTGCCCGTCGGCCCGTCTGATCGTCGCCGGACCGCCCGCGGACGTCGAGCCGGTACCGCTTCAGAATGTGGAGTGGACCGGCGCGCTCTCCCGAGCGGAAGTCGGGGCGCTCCTCGTGCAGAGCCGGGTCGCGGTACTCCCGTCGCGCTTCGAGGTCATGCCGATGTTCCTGTTGGAGGCGATGGCCGCGGCCCGCGCCGTCGTCGCCACGTCGGTCGGCGAGGTGCCGTCGCTGGTCGGCGACGCCGGCCTGCTCGTGCCGCCGGACGACGCCGATGCACTCGCCGAGGCACTGGTCGTCGTGCTGAGCGATCCCACGGAAGCGACCCGCCGCGGCACGGACTTGCGCCAACGGGCCGGGGAACGGTTCTCGCCGGCGCGGGTGGCTGCGGAGCTGGAGGCGGTCTACGAATCGGTCGCACCGGGCCTTCGCACGACCGGCGAGCACGCCGCTGATCACTCGAGCGCCGACATCACCGTCACCGTGTGCGCGTTCAACGCCGCCGCGACGATCGACGGCGCGCTCGCCTCCATCGCGGGTCAGACAATGGCGCCGGGCGCGGTCATCGTGCTCGACGACGGATCCAGCGACAACACGGCCGCGCTCGCGCAGGCTTGGCGCGACCAGCTGCCGATCGACGTGGTCAAGCTCGACGCAAATGTCGGTGTCGGCGAGGCGCGCCGGCAAGCCGTCGCGCACACGACCACGCCACTCGTCGCGATCCTCGACGCCGACGACGTGATGTTGCCCGACCATCTCGAGACGATGCTCGACGTCTACCGACATGCACCCGGCATCGTCACCGCGCACGCGCTGCACTGGGTACCTGGCGAAGGAGTCGCGCCGGCCAACGAAGCCACGCGGTTCGTGCCGCCACCCGATGCGCAGCTGCGCCGCCTCCTCGATCACGACTTCCTGAGCACGACGACGTTGTTTGCCCGCTCCGACTACGACCGAGCCGGCGGCTTCCGTGCGATCCCCGCTGCGGAAGACTGGGATCTGTGGCTCCGGATGGTGCGCAACGGCGTACAGGTCAGCCGGGCCGGCCATCCCACGGTCATGTATCGAATCGGAACCGGCAGTCTCTCGTACGGGTACAACACCGCAACGTCCGACGCATACGTGCTCGAGCTCGCTGTTCGCGAAGCCGTGGCCGACGACGAGCGTCGCTGGGCCCGCCAGAGCTTGCGTCGCGTCGAAGCGAATGGCGCGCTGGCGAAGGCCTTCGAGCACGCCGGTCGGGGCGAGAACGGTCAGGCGCGCGCGGCGGCGGTGCGCGCGCTGCGGTACGGCACGTCCCGAGTGCGCCTGCGGGCCGCGGTCGTCGCGCTCGCACCCCATGTTGCGGCGCGCATGCACGAGGAACGCACAGCTGACCTCGGCCGCTGG
>DASVIY010000076.1:0-3418 GCA_036386195.1 Acidimicrobiia bacterium
GGCGGTGAGACGTCCGGGTCGTTACTCGAGGCCGTAGCAAGAACGCCCCGATCGGGCATCATGGCGAAGGTTCAAAGACGGTCTTGACCACCGTACCGATCGCCCTAAGGACGGGTCGGGTCTGCTGGGCTGGCTCGCGCGGTGCGGTGCGGTCTGTGCGCCGTAGGTTTCGGCTGCTGAGCGTGAAGGGGCGGATCATGCCAATGATCAAGGGGTACCCACGGGTCCGTCAACGTGTCGCGGGGGCACGCGATCGAGTAACGGCCGTACGCGAACGAGCACAGCGAACCCTCCTCTGGCAAATATGGGACCGCATGCTCGAGATCGAGTTCGTCGACCGCAGCGTCGCGCTCGCGGGCAAGGCATTCGTCTCGTTCTTCCCGCTGGTAATCGTCGTCGCCTCGTTCATGCCAAAGAGCGTCCGCGACTCGATCATCACAACCCTCACGCACAGACTCGGGATCGAGGGCAATGCGCTGGTCAGCGCGAAACAGGCGTTCGCCTCCTCGGATGACATCCGGCGGGCGACGGGAATTCTCGGCCTCGTGCTCATGATCTTCTTCGCGAGCTCATTCACAACGGCACTCCAGCGGGTGTTCCTGCGGGCCTGGCGGCGCCCGGCCGGGAACAAGACGAGTGAGTACGCCCGGGGCCCCGCATGGTTCCTGGTGGTGCTGGCGTTCATGGCGCTGCTGGGCGGGTTGCGCGAGCTGCTCGGCAACGGCCCACAGGTCGTGTTCTTCGCCGTCGTGTCGCTCGCGGCGACCTCGGCGCTCTGGTGGTTCACCGCGTGGTTCCTGCTCATGGGCCAAGTGCGATGGCGGGTCCTGCTTCCATCGGGCGTGACCACCGCAATCGCAACGCTGGTCTATGCGCTGTCGGCGAGCATCTGGATGCCGGAGGTGGTCACGCGGAACCAGACCCAGTTCGGGTTCTTCGGAGTAGCGCTCGCACTCGTGACATGGTTCTCGGGCGCAGCGATCTGCATCCTCGTCGGAGCGTGCGCGGGATCGGTGTTCGCTGCGGACACCGGCCCGGTCGGCGCGTTCATCCGTGGCCGGGAGCCTTCGTTGCTGATCGAAGGGGCCGAACCATCATTTCCGGGTCCTGAGAGCGGACCCCGGCTCCGCGACGCGTTCCGACCTACCGAAGACGAGGTGAGCAACTCGTAGCGTTTCAAAACTGAGACACCACCCAAGTTTCCGGTAGCCGCGCCTGGCGGCACGCTGGGCGCTCGCTACGCCTGAACCTTGTAAGCCTGCTCGATCATCCGCATCGCCCGAGAGACATCTTCCTCCTTGGCGATCTCGACGCGTCGGTTGCACCGTTCCCCAGTGCCCGATGTCGCTCACGTCGAGCTCCTTGGCGGCCGGACTGGACTTCGTGATCGAACGACCATCGCCGAAGTGTTCGCGAACGCGGCCGTTGGCGGCACTCTCACCTTCGGAGCTTTGGGGGCGGCTCCTGCATACGACCAGGCGAACGTGACCGTGAAGGTTGGCTGACGATTCCGGACCCGCACGGCTCTGCAACCGCAACCCAGTCGGCTGAAGCGACGCTCCTCAGGACTCGTCGGAAGGGGGCTTTTCGGGAGCGACGCGCCATCGATTCCATGGCCACATGCCGTCGATCTCGACCTCAAGCGAGAAGCTCAAGACCACTCGAATCAGCACGATGGTCCCCAGGACCACGACGGTCTCCACGGACTGGTCGACCACGATCGTGCGGATGATGTCGGCGATGATGAGCACCTCGAGGCCGAGCAAGATCACCCGGCCCAGGTTCTTGCGCAGATCCCCGTAGGCGTCCTGACCACGGCGAACCGCGACCTCACGTACGAAACGAGCGAACGCGCCGAGTCCCCCCACGACCAGGATCGTGGCCCCGACAGCCTCGACGACGTCGACGACGTGGGAAAAGAACTCGCGGTACGTCATGGCGCAACGCTAGTGAGCACGCGTGCCACACGCGCGCTCGAGCTGTGCGGAATCGACGAGCGCGAGAGCGGCACATGTCTGCGGCGCGCAATGATGACGACATGGCCGATGGGCTCAGCAATCAAGGTGAGCGAGACGACGACCAAGAGTGTCAAGACCAAGAGCCGGACGTTCGCTTCTCGTATGCCAACGAGAGAACCTTCCTCGCGTGGATCCGAACGTCGCTTGGACTCGTCACGGCCGGCCTGGCCATCACACAACTGTTGCCTCCGTTCGACTTCCCGGGTGGGCGGCGGCTCATCGGCCTGCCGCTCATTGCGCTCGGAGTTGTCGTCGCACTGTTCAGTTTCCGGAACTGGCAAGAGAACGAACGGGCGATGCGCGCCGGTCGTGGGCTTCCGAAGTCGATGCTTCCGCGCGTCGCGGCCGTCGTGGTCTCGATCGTCGCGGTCATCGGGCTCGTCCTCGTGGTTTTCGGAGGTTCGAGCAAGTGAGCCACTTCGACGCCGACTCGCGAGATCCTGGCCTGGCCGCCGAACGCACGGACCTCGCATGGAATCGGAGCGGTCTCTCGTTGCTGGCGTGCGGCGCCGTCGTCATTCGCGGCATCGCCCGACCACCGTTGACCGCTGGGAGCGTTGCGGTCGGGTTAGCCATTCTTGCGCTCGGTGCCTTCACGTGGGCGCTCGGGTCCTGGCGAGCGCATCGTTCTCGCACGAGAGGAGCGCGGACCGCGACTCCAGCCGACCTGTTGCCGATCTCGCTCGGTGTCGCGGTAGTGGGCATTGCAGCCTTCGTGGTGGGCGCGTTCTTTCCGAGTTGAGACACCGTCGAATCATGCACCGCGACCGGCGCGAGGGAGAATCCGTGATCGTGTCAGAGGAGTCCGGTCTGTCGACGATCGGGTCTCGTGCCTTCGGCCGAACAGCTCGCGCAACTTGGTCGTGATCCCCCCGTTCTGGCAGGATGAATAACGTGAACCAGAAGCGTCTTTGGCGAGTTGTTGCCCTGGTTTCGGGAGCAGCCTCCGCGGCGCTTGTTCGGCAGGCTGCGGTCGCGATTTGGCGGACCAGTCGACACGAGGATCCGCCAGCGCAGCCCGGTGCGCGCGATGTGAGGTGGCGCGACGCCCTGATCTGGACGATCTCCGTCGCGGTCGGAGCAGCTGTCGCGCGTGTCGTGGCGGAGCGGACGGCCGCCGCCGCGTGGAGTGCTGCAACTGGATCCCCTCCGCCGATCGACGAATAGGCCACGGCTGAGCCCACCCGGGGCAGCGACTATCGACACGCCCGCCGGGGCAAGTACGGCGGCGCCCATCAGTATCGCTACCTCATTCGTGTCACCGATCGAGCGTCGTGCGACCACGCGCGTGTGCGCGGGCACAAGGCAGGTAGGACGCTCGCGCTGGTTGCTCACGTAAAGAATGTCGGGGTCGGGGGAGGCGCCGACCGCTTGTTCGCAAACCTGTGTGGTGGGAATGG
>DASVIY010000077.1:0-5427 GCA_036386195.1 Acidimicrobiia bacterium
CGAAGCCCGCGAATCACCTCGATGCCGTCGATACCGGGAAGGCCGAGGTCGAGGACAACAACGTCGGGATGGTGGCGCGCCGCGAGCTCGAGCGCATCTTCACCCGTAGGGGCGGCGTCGACTTCATAGTCGCGCGCCCGAAGATTGATACCGAGCGCGCGGAGGATCTGCGGCTCGTCGTCGACGACGAGGACGCGTGTCATACCGGCGCCTTCGGCAGCTGGACGACCATGGTCGTGCCGCCTCCGGGAGTGTCATCGAGCAGGATCGTGCCGTGCATCGCCTGCACAAATCCGCGCGCCACGGCAAGACCGAGTCCCACGCCGGTGCCGTTGGACCGGTCACCGAACCGTTGGAAGGGCTGGAACACGCGCACCTTGTCCTCGGGAGCGATGCCCGGGCCGCGGTCGACGACCCGCAGCTCGATGTGATCACCGACCTCGGCTCCTTCGACGCGCACCTGCGCATCGTCGGGAGACCACGCGAGCGCGTTGTCGACGAGGTTGGCGATCGCGCGTTCGAGCAATGCGGCATCCACACGGACTCGGGCGAGCGTCTCGGGAACCTCGATCTTGACGCGCTCCCCGCGTTCTGCCAGCGAACCCAACGCCCCGGGCACGATCTCCTCGAGGCCGACGTCGCGAAGCACGAGCTGCAACGCGCCGGTTTGGAGGCGGCTCATGTCGAGCAGGTTGCCGACGAGGTGGTTGAGCCGGTCGGTCTCCTCGTCGATTGTCTCGAGGAACTCGCGTATCGCGTGTTGTGTCCAAACAACGTCACGCTGCAACAAGCTCGTGACCGAAGCCTTGATCGATGACAGCGGGGTGCGGAGGTCGTGCGACACGGCGGCAAGCAGCGCCGTGCGCAGCTCGTTGGCCTCCTCGAGGTGCTCGGCGCGCTGCGCGTTCGCCTGCAACTGGCGGCGCTCCACCGCGAGGCGCAGCTGGCCGGCGAACGAGTGCAACACCGTCAGGTCCTCCTGGCGGATCCCCTCGCCCGAGAGCACGAGCACGTTTCGCTCTTGTAACGGGATGCGGAGATCGCAGTCGTCCGGTTTCGCCGGGACGGGCGTGCCGGCCGACGCCTCGACGGTCCACGCCGCGTCGCCGCGTTGCAATACCGCCACCACATCGAGGTCGAACGCGGCACGGAGCTGCGCGACGAGCTCCGGCAACGGGTCGTCGAGCGCGGCGAGCGTACCGCCGAGCGCGGCAAGAGTCTCGGCTTCGGCGCGGGCGCGTTGCGCTTCGGCCGTACGGCGACCCGCGACGTCGACGAGCGCGCCGACGACGCCGGCAACCACGAGGAAGATGATGAGTGCGAGCAGGTTCTCGGCTTCATCGATCGTGAACGTGTAGAACGGCGGGGTGAAGAACCAATTGACCAGGCCGAAGCCCAGCACCGCGCTGGCCGCGGCGGGAACAAAGCCGCCGAGCGCGGCCACGACCACGACGATGAGCAGGAAGGCGAGGAGCTCGCTCGGCAGTGCGAACGTGGAGCGAAGCTGCGCCAGCACGAGTGTCAGCCCGAGCGGCCCGGCTACGGCAATCGACCAGGCGGCGACCCGCCGACGACGCGAGATGAGGATCGCCGGGCGCGATCGGTGTAGGCCGCTGATATCCGCTTCATCCGACGCAGCGCTCTCGGGTGAGATCACGTGCACATCGATCGGACCCGACGCCCGGATCACCGCGTTGATCACTGAGCCCCGCAACAACTCAACCCAGCGCGGACGTCGGCTCGCGCCGAGCACGATCTGCGTCGCGTTCTCTGCGCGCGCGCATTGCACAAGTGCCTCTGCGACCTCGCCGCCCGCGACCTCGCGATATTCCCCGCCGAGCTCGGCGATGAGCTGCCGCTGGTCCGCCAGACCGGAGCTGTCCGCGGTAACGAGCCCGTCGGTGGAGCGCACGTGAACACCGATCAGCTCGCCGTGGCTGCGCATCGCCACTCGCGAGGCGCGCCGGATCACGTCGTCGCCGCGGGGTGCCCCGGTGACCGCGACCACGACTCGCTCGCGCGTCTCCCAGGGAGCACCAATGCCGTGGGCCACCCGGTAGGCCTGCAGCGCGTCGTCGGCGTGATCCGCCACCCACATCAGCGCGAGCTCGCGCAGCGCGCCGAGGTTGCCGGGCCGGAAATAGTTGGCGAGCGCGGCGTCGACCTTCTCGGGTGCGTAGATGTTGCCGTGAGCCATGCGCCGCCGAAGTGCTTCCGGGGTCATGTCGACCAACTCGATCTGGTCGGCTGAACGCACCACCGCGTCGGGCAGTGTCTCCTGCTGGTCGATGCCGGTGATCTCCGACACGACATCGTTCATCGATTCGAGGTGCTGCACGTTGACCGTCGAGATGACGTTGATCCCCGCCTCGAGCAGCTCTTCGACGTCTTCCCAGCGTTTCTCGTTGCGGCTCCCCGGCACATTCGTGTGCGCGAGCTCGTCGATCAACGCGACGCTCGGCTTGCGCTCGAGGACCGCGTCGGCATCCATCTCCTCGAAGTCGCTACCGCGGTACGACACGCGTTTCCGCGGCACGACCTCCAGGTCGCCAAGCTGCGCGGCAGTCGTCGGCCGCCCGTGCGTCTCCACGAAACCGACGACGACGTCGGTGCCCCGCTGGGCGCGCCGACGGCCCTCGTTGAGCATCGCATAGGTCTTGCCGACGCCGGGCGCTGCCCCGAGGTAGATGCGAAGTGTGCCCCGGCTCATGCGATCAGCTTACGGAGACGCGCGACCACTCATCGGCTCGCGTCGAGAGCGAGGTTGAGCTGCAGCACGTTCACCGCGTCCTCGCCGAGCACGCCGAATGTGCGTCGAGTCGTGTGCGCGTCGACGAGGCGGGTCACCGCCGCGGTCGACATGCCGCGCGCCCTGGCGACCCGCGGTGTCTGGAGCCGGGCGTTGGCGACCGAGATCTGCGGGTCGAGACCGGAGAACGAGGCGGTGACGGCGTCGACCGGTACCAACGTGTTGGGCGCGAGCTCGTTCTCCTTGCGATACGCGGCGGCCCGCTGCTTGACCGAGTTGATCAGCTCCCTGTTGGCCGGACCGAGATTGGATCCGGCGCTCGCGGTGCCGTCATACCCGTTGGTTCCCGCGGCCGACGGTCGTGGATGGAAGTACTGCGGCTTCGCGAAGCTCTGACCGATCAGCTTGGATCCGACGGTTCGGCCGTTGCGCTTGACGAGCGAGCCGTTGGCCTCGGGGTTGAACAGCCCGCGGGCGATACCGGTCATCGCCAATGGGTACGCGAGGCCGAGCAGCACCGTGAACACGAGCAGGATACGGATCGCGGGCATCACCTGGCGGCGCATCACTTCACCCCCAACCCGGTGATGATCACGTCGATCAGCTTGATGAAGACGAACGGGGCGATGATCCCGCCGACGCCGTAGATCAAGAGGTTGCGTCGCAGCACTTCGGCAGCCCCGACGGCGCGGAACTTCACCCCGCGCAACGCGAGTGGAATGAGCGCCACGATGATCAGCGCGTTGAAGATCACGGCCGACAAGATCGCGGAGTTCGGTGAGCTCAGGCCCATGACGTTGAGCTGGTCGAGCTCCGTGAGCCCCGCAAACGCGGCAAACATCGCCGGGATGATCGCGAAGTACTTCGCGACGTCGTTCGCGATCGAGAAGGTCGTGAGCGAACCACGCGTGATGAGCAGCTGCTTGCCGATCTCGACGACCTCGATGAGCTTCGTCGGATCCGAATCGAGGTCGACCATGTTGCCGGCCTCTTTCGCGGCCTGCGTGCCGGTGTTCATGGCCACGCCGACGTCGGCCTGCGCGAGCGCGGGTGCATCGTTGGTGCCGTCGCCGGTCATGGCGACGAGCCGCCCCCCGAACTGCTCCTTCTTGATGAAGGCCATCTTGTCTTCGGGTGTGGCTTCGGCGAGAAAGTCGTCGACGCCCGCTTCTTTGGCGATAACAGCGGCCGTCAACGGGTTGTCGCCTGTGATCATCACGGTACGGATGCCCATCGCCCGGAGCTCGTCGAACCGTTCGCTCATGTCGGGCTTGACCGTGTCCTTGAGATAGATGACACCCAGCGCCTTGGGTGCCGCGCCGTTCTTCGTCGCGACGACGAGTGGCGTGCCGCCTTGACCGGAGATGCCGTCGACGATGGTGCCCAGCTCCGGAGGCACCGCGCCCCCTTGCTTGGTGACCCAGCCTCGCACGGAATCCGCCGCGCCCTTCCGAATGCTGTGCCCTTCGTAATCGATGCCACTCATGCGGGTCTGCGCGGTGAACGGCACGAGCGTCGCGTCGCCCATATCACGTGATTCGAGCGCGAACTTCGTCTCCGCGAACTCCACGATCGATCGACCCTCGGGCGTCTCGTCGGCAAGGCTCGAGACGAGCGCAGCTTCCGCAAGCTCGCGCTCGGTGACGTCGCCCACCGGAAGAAACTGCGCTGCTTGTCGTGACCCGTACGTGATGGTGCCCGTCTTGTCGAGCAACAGCGTGCTCACGTCACCGGCAGCCTCGACCGCGCGCCCGCTCATCGCGAGCACGTTGCGCTGCACGAGTCGATCCATTCCCGCGATACCGATCGCCGACAGGAGCCCGCCGATCGTGGTCGGGATGAGACACACGAGCAGCGCGACGAGGATGACGACCGGCTGCTCGGCATTCGAGTAGACCGCGAACGGCTGGAGCGTCACCACCGCGAGCAGGAAGATGATCGTCAGACCGGCGAGCAGGATGTTGAGCGCGATCTCGTTGGGCGTCTTCTGGCGCGAGGAGCCTTCGACGAGCGCGATCATCCGGTCGAGGAAGGTCTCGCCCGGGCGGGCCGAGATCCGCACCACAATCTCGTCGGACAGCACGCGGGTACCACCCGTCACGGCCGAGCGGTCGCCGCCCGACTCCCGGATGACCGGCGCGGACTCGCCCGTGATCGCGGACTCATCGACGCTGGCGATGCCCTCGACGACATCACCGTCGCCGGGGATGACCTCGCCCGCGGTCACCACGCACTCGTCACCGAGATCCAGCGCGGTGCTCGGGACCTCTTCGATGGTGCCATCGGCGCGGCGCACCCTCGCAACCGTTTCGGTACGCGTCTTGCGCAGCGTCTCGGCCTGCGCCTTGCCCCGACCCTCGGCAATCGCCTCGGCGAAGTTGGCGAAGAGCACCGTGAACCAGAGGAACACGGCCACGAGGCCGACGAACACGTTCTGGCTCGTGGCCGACTTGCCGAAGTCGCGGAAGAAGATGACGGTCGTGAGCACGCTGCCGATCTCGACCACGAACATGACCGGGTTGCGCGCCATCGTGCGCGGGTGCAGCTTGCGAAGACTGTCGACGAGCGCGCGCCGGACGATCGGGCCCTCGAACAGTGGACGCGCACTTCGCGAACCGGCCATGAAAGTCGACGACTCCTCTCAGATCTTCAGTTGCTCGACGATGGGACCGAGCGCG
>DASVIY010000078.1:0-3832 GCA_036386195.1 Acidimicrobiia bacterium
CCGATCGCAGCCTCGACGCTCCATCGCTCGGCGGCGGCGGTCACCTCGGGCCGATCCGCGAATCGTCTGGTGGTCGCTTCCCGGAACGCATCGTCGGTCTGCAACGCCCGGAGCAACTGGTGGCGTGCGGCGTTGCGCGCCAGGCCGCGGCGATCGAACCCGATCAGCGGGCGGAGTGTGATCGGCACCTCGGCCGGATCCAACGCCCGCAGCACCTCGGCGGCAACGTCGAGCAGCGGCACGAGCAACAGCTCCGGTACCGACGGCAGCTCGGCCGCGGTCGCTTCGCCGTGCACGGCGTCATGCACCCGGGCGTTCATCCCGCGGTCGAGGACCGAAATGCCGCATCGCGGTGCACCTCATAGACTGGCACTCTTGGCCGGCAGGTCCGGCCCGAGGGGACTCGCATGCAGGCACGATACGAGGAATTGACGCTCGACACCCAAGGTGATGGCGAGGTGATCGACGTCACGTCGGATGCCCAGAAGGCGATCGACAATGCGGGTCTGTCCGACGGTCTCTGCACCGTATTCGTGGCCCACTCCACCTGCGGCATGACGACCATCGAATGCGAGCCGGGTTGCAACGCCGACCTCAACGCGGTGCTCGAGCAGGTCGCTCCGCACGGTCGTGCCTGGGAGCACAACGAGCGCAACGCCGACACCAACGGCCACAGCCACGTGCGCGCCGCGCTCGTGGGGCCCTCGGTGACCATTCCGTTCCGCGGCGCAGCGCTCCAACTCGGCGTGTGGCAGAAGATCGTATGCATCGACTTCGACGACCGGCCTCGCATGCGCAAGGTCGTGGTGCAACTCCTCGGCACCTGAGCACTCGGCGCCACGTCAGAGCCGTCCCGCATCAGCCGGCGCGTCGGTCGGCGCGTCGGTGGGGGGGTCCTCGACGGCCACCTCCTCGATCGCGTCACCGGACGCTCCGCACCAGCGGCACGTCACCTGCTCCACGCGCTCGTCGAGCACCTGCTCGGCCTCGACCGTGAGCTCACCCGCGACGCTGAAGTGATGAAACGCGCTCGTGCGCCGGGTGGCAACCACGTCGAAACGGGTGAGATTGCCGCACGCGGTACAGCGGTAGCGAACAGTCATCGGGCTGAGTGTATCGACGGCCCCGGGAATCCCTCCGATCGAACGTATGTTCGGATAGGGTCCCCTCGTGGCATCGAGCGTCGAGCCCGCACAACCGACACTCTCCGCCGCGCGATCCGCGCGCGCGGCGACCGCGACCCGGAGCTTCGAGGAGCTCGGCACGCCGTTGGCCGACGTCACGTTCGTGGTCGTCGACCTCGAGACCACGGGCACGTCAGCCGGCGCGTGCGCCATCACCGAGGTCGGCGCGCTCAAGCTGCGCGGCGGCACGTGCCTGGGCACGTTCGAGACGCTCGTCAACCCGGGTGCGCCCATCCCGCCGATGATCACCGTGCTGACCGGCATCACCGAGGCGATGGTCATGCCGGCACCGACGATCCGCGAGGTGCTCCCGGCATTCATCGAGTGGCTCGGTCCCCCGTGCACCACCGTGGTGGTCGGCCACAACGTCCGCTTCGACGTCTCGTTCCTCGACGCGGCGCTCGCTGCCGGCGGGTATCCGCGGCTTGCGCATCAACGCGTCGACACGCTCGGGCTCGCGCGCCGGCTCCTACGCGACGAAGTCCCCAACTTGAAGCTGTCGACGCTCGCACGCCACCTTCGGGTGCCGACACAGCCTTCACACCGTGCGTTCGCCGACGCGAGCGCGACCGCCGAGGTGCTCCACGCGCTGCTCGAGCGCGCCGGGTCTTTGGGGGTGCTCGGGCTCGACGACCTGCTCGAGCTGCCAACGATACGAGCGCACCCGTCGGTATCGAAGCTCCGGCTCACCACCCGCCTCCCACGCACGCCCGGCGTCTACCTCTTCCGTGACCGCGACGCGCGCGTGTTGTATGTCGGGAAGGCCTCCAACCTGCGCTCGCGTGTGCGCAGCTACTTCAGCGGTGATCAACGGCGCAAGGTGCCGCAGCTCCTCCGCGAGACGGAGTCGATCGACCACGTGGTCTGCGCGCACCCGCTCGAGGCGGCGGTGCGAGAGATCCGGCTCATCCATCTGCATCAACCGCGATTCAACCGACGGGCCAAGGCGTGGCGGTCGTACGCGTACCTCAAGCTGACGTTGGGCGAGCGCTTCCCTCGTCTCGCGGTCGTGCGCGAGATGCGTGACGACGGTGGCCACTACGTCGGACCGTTTCATTCGTCATCGGCTGCGCACGCAGTCCGCGAAGCGATCGAGAGCGCACTTCCCCTCCGCCGTTGCGCCACGCGTGTGGGGCGCACGACCGCGATCGCGCCCTCGACGCCGTGCACGGCCGCGCAGCTCGGCGTCGCCGCGTGCCCATGCCGGGGCCACACGACCGATCGCGAGTACGAAGCCATCGTCGCGGCCGCGGAGCGAAGCCTGCGCTCTGATCCCTGCGCGCTGCTCGACCCGCTCGAAGCACGCATGCACGCGATGGCCGACGCCGAGCGTTTCGAAGAGGCGGCCCTCGCACGCGATCGCCTCGCTGCCCTCAGCCGCACCGTGCAACGTCACCGTCGGCTCGAACGTCTACGCGCGGCCGGCCGCGTGCTGCTCGACGGTCCGGCGGGCTGCGTCGAGATCATCGACGGCAGGCTCGTGCTCGACGACGACGCGCTCGGCCTCGACCGCCTCGCCGGACCGGCATGGATCGATGGCCGGCCCCCACCGCGTGAGCTCTTCGACGAGCTGCTCGTCGTCGCGCAGTGGCTCGAACAGGAAGCCGGCGACTTGCGCCTGCGGGCCGCCGACGGACCACTCGCGTCGCCGCTTCCCGCGTTGTCGCGTTATGAGCCGCCGCGCCGCGTCGGCTCTCGGCCCTCGCGCTGACGGGCCGCCTCTCGCAGGCGGGCTCGCCGTTCCGAGACGGACGCGTCGCCCAGGTCGGTCGACTCGCCCCCCCTTGATGGCGGCGCGCTCCGGCCCGACGTCGACTGCGCGTGTTGGAGCCGGCGCCGGGCGGCGAACGCCCGGCCGCCCTCGACGAGCAGGTGGACCAGTACCGCGCTCACGAGCCCCCACGCGAGCGCGACCACGGCAAGCCGGCCGTACCGCGCCCAGCCATTACCGGTCACGATGTCGATGACGCGTTGGCCGCTCAGGAAACGCGATTTCCGCGCGACCGCGACCACGAAGATCCCCCCGACGACCATGCCGATGATCCACGCCATCAGTCGGACCGGTAACGACACGATCTTGCCGCCGCTGGTGGGCGGTGGCGGCGCGCTCTGCACGGGCGCGGGTGTCTTCGAGACCGGCAGCACCGAGGTCTGTTGCGGCGTCGCGGCCGCGGGCACCGCCGATTCGCGCGGGATCTCGGGCACGCGGACGGTTGCATCGGGCTCCGCGGCTGATTGCCCGGAGCCGGCGCCGGCGCTCGCGGCAATCTGCGGTCGGAGCGCGGTCGGGATCTTGAGCATCTGGCCGCACTCTTCGCATCGGAACGCTTCGGCCTCGGGCAGCGTCGACACGCGGTGCTTGTGTCCGCACGCCGGGCACTGGAGTCCGCTGGCCATCAGGCGCTCTCGGCGTCGCGCGCCCGGGCGCTCGAGGTGATGAACGCGTCGAGGGTTGCGGCGGCCCGGCCGTCGTCGATCGCCGCCGCGGCGGCGTCGATCCCGGCGTGCATGTCGTCGACAGCGCCTGCGACGGTGAGCGCCGCGGCGGCGTTCAGCAGGATCACGTCGCGCGACGCGCCCTTCTCGCCGTCGAGCACGCGTCGGGTGACGTCGGCGTTGAAAGTGGCATCCCCGCCGATCAGCGCCCA
>DASVIY010000079.1:0-1925 GCA_036386195.1 Acidimicrobiia bacterium
CCCAACCCATCCGGCCGATGTCGAGCGCGCGATAGAGGTTGGCCGCGGGATCGACGAGGCACGGGAACGGCATGCCCTCGTCCATGAGGCGCTGGGCCTGCCAGTCGGCGCCCGTGCCGACCGCGATGACGCGCGCGCCGAGCTTCTCGATCTCGTTATGGGCCTCACGCAACTGCGCGAGATATGCGCGACACGGAATTCAGCCGTAGTAACGGATCGCGACGGCGAGGAGCGTCCGGTCGAGAAACGTGCCCAGTTCCACTTGCTCGCCGCCCGCCGTGCGGAGCTCGACTTGTGGGAGTTGCTCGCCGACCTCGGTCATCGCACGTAGCGAGCGTTGTCGCCGGACGCGTCGGTGCCCAGCGCGTCGACTGCCTTCGCTGGCGACAACACGACCAGGCTGCACGCCGCACGCACACACGGCCGGCCCTTGGCGTCGAGCACGTGGGCTTCGGCCTTGAACCGTTCGTCGTCGCGTTCCGTGAGCGACGCCTCGACGCGGTACGTACGGCCGACACGTACCGGGTAATCGAAGGTCGCGCTGGTCTCATGGGTGACGGCGAACTTCTCGCCGATCGCGATCGCGGCCCAGGCCATGGCCTCGTCGAGCACGGCGAGCGTTACCCCGCCGTGCACATACGTGGGCGCGCCGGAGAACTCGTCGCCCAGCGTGTAGTCGGCGAAGACCACGTCGCGCTCGTCGTCGTGGAAGAACGGCAGTTGCATGCCGCGTTCGTTGCGCGGCTCGCACACGAAGCAGTTGGACTCGAAGCCCCAACGCGCGTTCTCGAGCGGGTGCACCGCCATCGGCGCGGCTACTTGCTCTTTCGCACGAGCCAGCGCAGCTTCTCCGCCTTCTCGAAGGCGGCCTCACCGGCAAGCTGACCCACGGAAGTCGAGATGGTCGGGTACACGTGCATGAAGGTCGCGAGGTCGTTGAGCTTGGCCCGCTGCTCGATCGCCAGCGCGAACTCGTGGATCATCTCGCCGGCCGCCGGCGCGAGGATGTGCGCGCCGACGATCCGGTTCTTGTGTGTGACGATGATGACGGCCCCCTCGGTGGCGCCGTCGGCCCGGGCCCGGTCGTTGTGGATCAGGTCCTGGCGCCACACCTCGATATCGTCACCGTGTGCCGCGCGTGCCTCGGCCTCGGTCATCCCGGCGTGCGCGAGCTCCGGATCGGTGAACGTGCACCACGGCACGCTCGCCGTGACCTTGCCCTTCCCGGGGAAGAACATGTCGCGGACCGCTCGCACGCCCTCGTACGCCGCCGAGTGCGTGAACAGGTACCGGCCGGCGAGATCGCCCGAGACGTAGATCGTGTCGACGTTGGTGCGGCCCCGGTTGTCGACGATGACGCCCTTCGGCCCCGTCTTCACGCCGAGCTCCTCGAGCCCGAGGTCTTCGACGTTGGGCTTGCGTCCGACCGCGACGAGGAGGTCGTCGGCTTCCCAGCGTCCCGGCGTGCCGCCCTCGGTGCCGTACACGACCTTCTTGCCGTTCTCGATGGCCACGCGCTCGGTTTCGACATCGAAGCGCAGGTCGACACCCTCGCCGCGCAGCTTCGCGACGAGCAGGTCGACGAGCTCCGGCTCGTCACGCGGCAGGATGCGCGGCCCCTTCTGCAGCAGCGTGACGGGAATGCCGAGACGCGTGAAGCCCTGCACCATCTCGACGGCGATCGGGCCGCCGCCGACGTTGACGAAGCTCGCGGGCGGGTCGTCGAGCTCGAAGAGTGTCTCACTGGTGACGAACCCCGCTTCGGCGAGGCCGGGGATCGGCGGCACGGCCGGTCGACTCCCCGTGCAGAGCAGGATGTAGCGCGTCTCGAGGGTGCGGCCGGCGACCTGCACCGCGTTGGGCCCGGCGAGGTGGCCGGCACCCATCACGATCTCGATGCCCATCTCGCGGAAGCGGTCGGGGTT
>DASVIY010000080.1:0-1595 GCA_036386195.1 Acidimicrobiia bacterium
TCCTCAACACCGGCGGTGTCCTCAACGGTGGCGTCGCAGTGAGCAAGTCCACCGACGGGGGACGGACGTGGAGTGAGCCCGTCTTGACGCAAACGCCCGAGGATCGCGCGTGGCTCGTCACCGACCCTTCCACGAACAAGCTGTACGTCAGCTCGGGGTTGCCGTCGCTGTTCGGCGTCAAGGACGGGCTCCTCGGGCCGCGCTCGACCGGTGATCGCAACGCGGCCATCGGAAACGTCAACGACCGGTGGCTCGTCGCGTCGACGGACGGTGTCCATTGGACGGCGCCGCACCGTTTCGGCGGCGGAGGCGTTCCCGGCGTGTCAGCAGGCATGTCAAGCATGAGCACCGCTGCGAACCGCGTGTTCGCGGCGACGTTCCATTCGACGGACAATGCCGAGTGCCGCTTCTTGCTGCACGCATCGGCGCCGTGCACTGGCTTCCAGACCACGCGCGACGACGGCGTGACGTGGACACGCGATCGCGTCCCGGTGCCGTCGTCGTCGACCGGCTTCGCCATGGTCGCCGCCGACCCGACGCGTGCAGGCCACTTCGCGGTCGCGGTGATGAACGCCGGGAGCACACAGTTTCTCGTGTACCGCACAACCGACACGGGCGCGACGTGGCGTGGGCCTACCAAGCTCACCGACAACGCGAAGACGACGAAGTTCAAGCCGTGGATGGCCTATTCACCGACGGGAACGCTCGGCATGATGTGGCGCAGCTATACGAAATCAGGCGTGGCCGGTGAAAACGAGACCGCGCCGGCAGCGTCTGGTGACGACGAGACGGCTCCATACAACGTGTGGGCGGTTATCTCACGCGATGGCGGCGCAACGTTCAGCGCCCCCTTGAACATCACTACCGCGCCTTCACGCGCAGCCGATCCGAAGCAGAAGGTCGGCGGCGACGACTTCTCGTTCATCAACCTCGACACCGATGCCGCGTTCATTGCGTGGGCCGACTGGCGACCGGGCGAGATGAGCGGCTATTTCAGCGCCATCGACCTCAGCCTGTTCCAAGCGCGCTAGCCGCCGCACTCGACGTGCGGCTCGTTGCGCACGCCTGATACCAGCGCTTCGACCAACACGACCCAGCTCGCGCCCGTGTTGACACGCCGGAAACGGGTCTGCTCGATATACGCGTCCTCGTCACCAACGGAGAGTGTCGTCATCGTGCGCTAACCCTCGTCGGCACAGCCGCGGGCGGGATACTGCGCTGGCCAGGGCGGCGTCAGGGGTGTCGAATGATGATGTGACGACACGCCGGACAGCCGCTGCTCTGCGCCGACGGGGGCTCCGGCTCGAATGGGCGACCAACGCGTGGAACGCGATGGAAGTCGTAGTCACGATCACCCTCGGTGTGCAGGCCGGCTCGCTGGCGTTGATCGCATTCGGCCTCGACTCCGTCATCGAAATCTTCGCATCGACCGTCGTCATCCGGAACCTGCATGACGACCGCCACGATCCCGGAGACCGGCGCATCCACCGTTCCCTGCGGTTGATTGCCGTCGCCTTTTGGATCCTCGCAGCGTTGCTTACGATCATGAGCGTCCGAGGGGTCATACGCCAGGATCGGTCCGACAGCTCTCCGGT
>DASVIY010000081.1:0-3228 GCA_036386195.1 Acidimicrobiia bacterium
GTCTTCTCCCACTGACCGGAACGGATACCGCGACGGCTGGAGCGTGCCGAGGTGCAGCTTCGTCGACACGCGCGCGGAGAGGATGCTGCCGAGGGATCCCGAGTCTTCGAGGAACGGCGGTATGAGCACGAGCAGCGCCGGGAAGGTCACGAACGACGCGAATCGCTTCTCGATCGTGAGCCCGGCAACGACGTCGACCGCGCCGGCGAGCACGAGGATCGGGAGCGACTCGCGCGCGATGCGCCGGAAGATCGGCAACTTCGTGCGCAGCCCCGCGACGAGACCCGCAACGCCGAGGAAGATGCAGATGACAAGCACGATCGGCGTGACCCACTGCAGGCCCACGAGGTAGGTGGCAAGGAACAGGCTGGGCAGCGTCACCATGTCGCCCGCCGCGGTCACGATCGGGGCGGAGACGTTGTCGAGGTCCCAGCCCCGATTGGCACTCAGGTTCGCGACGACGACGGTCAGCGCCAGCACGACGACCGACGAGATGATGCCGCCCACCACCGCGATGACGATGAAGTCGCCGAGCGAGATGGTGTTCTGGAGACCGAAGCCGACGGCCATCGTCTTCGCCAGGATCGCCAGCACGAGCGAGATCGACAGCGACAGCGAGATCGATGCGGCGAGGTTCTGGCCGACCAGCGTGTCGCTTCGGCGGGAGAGGCGGAACGTGCCGGCGTGGATCGAGGTGCCGAGCCGGCTGCCCAGCGCGCCGAAGATGTTGCCCCGCATCCCAATGGCCGCGGGCACCAGCACCAACAGGCCGGGAAGACTTTCGAGCGTGCCGGTGATGGAGCCGAGGGTCAGACCGGCGAGAAGGTCACCACCCGAGGAGATCAGGAGCGCGATGAAGCCCGCTCGGACGCCTGCGGCATCCGACCGCAACAGCGCGCGAAATCGCGCGGCGACGGCACGCCATGAGCGAAACATTGGTACTCGGAGGCTCGTTCATCACTTCTCGTCGGTCCATGTGGTCAATACAGCGTAATACGGTTCACGCGCGATGACACCTTTCGACGTGCTCACGTTCGCGGTGTTGACGTTCGTCGGTGTACGGCTCGCGCAGGCCGCGCACATCTCGATACTGAGCCGGTCTCGCATGTGGTTGCTCGTGCGAGGCGTGAGGCTCCGCCATGTGCTGCTGGCGATCCCGGTGCTCGCCGCGGTGATCGCGGTCGCGCTCGCGCTCTTCACGCTGCCGGTCCTGTCGTGGGGTTGGTGGACGGCGCTCGGCGGCGAAGGCAACCCGGTGTTCGGCACCAGCAAGTCGACGCAGGGCTCACCGTTCGAGATCATCATTCCGCTGGCATTTCTCGTCCTGCTCGTGCCCGGTCTTCCCCTGTTCGTCGAGAACGAAGAGCAGGTCTTTCGCCGCGGCGCAGAGCGGCGCACCTGGATGCAGAACGCGGGTCGGTGCGTGCTGTTCGGCCTGGCTCACGCCGTCATCGGCATCCCGATCGGTGCCGCGCTCGCGCTCTCGATCGGCGGCGGCTACCTCACCATCATGTACCTGCACGGTCTCCGGACGACGGGTACCGAAGCGGGCGCGCTGGCGGAATCGACCCGCGCCCATCTCGCGTACGACCTGGTGATCGTGGCGCTGGTCGCGCTCGCGCTGGTGGCGGATCTCGCGCTCGGCGCTTGACGCGCGCCGTCAGCGGAAGTCACGCGAGGGCAACGCGTTGCCGGTCTGGAGCGAGAGTGGCGCGATGCGCTGCGCGAGGAGGTTGATCACACCCTGGTGACGTTCGAGGACGCCACGAATGCGCAGCGCCGGTGCCGTGCGCGCGATCTTGCGGAAGCGCTTCCACACGTCGGGCGTGCAGATCACGTTCACCAACCCGCACTCGTCTTCCAAGTTGAGGAACACGACGCCCTTGGCGGTGGACGGCTGCTGACGATGCGTCACGATGCCGCCGACCTCGACGACCGAACGGTGCTCCAACTCCCGCAACGCCTCGGTGGTGACGACCCCCTGGCGCGTCAACTCGTCGCGCACGAACTCGGTGGGATGCCGCCCGGGCGACAGGCCGGTCGCGCGCAGATCGAAGGCGGTCTCCTCCACCGCGCTCAACCCGGGAAGCGGCGGGGCCTCGATACCAGTCACGAGACCGGGCAACGTGTGCGACTCGACGTCGAGGTGGCGACGCGGTCGGGCCTCGTGCAACGCACCCGCAGCCCAGAGCGCGCCGCGGCGGGTCTGGTCGAAGCAGCCGAACGCACCGGCGGTCGCGAGCGACTCGACCGCGTCGACCGACGCGCCGGTGCGGCGCACGAAGTCTTCGCTGTCGTCGAACGGGTGCTGCAACCGTTCGTCGTCGATCCGGTCGAGCAACGCGTCGCGTAACCCGCGTACGTACCGCAGCCCGATGCGCACGGCGTGGATCGACGGATCCGCGTGCCATGCCGTGCGGGGGTGCCCGATCGGGCCGGCAGCCTCGGTGCGCGATTCGAGCGTGCAGTGCTTGCGCGACGCGTTGACGTCGGGACCGAGCACCTCGACGCCGTGACGGGTCGCGTCGCGTACCAGGGTGTGCGGCGAGTAGAAGCCCATGGGCTGCGCGTTGAGCAACGCGCACGCGAACTCGGCCGGGTAATGCAGCTTGATCCACGAGCTGGAATAGACGAGGTAGGCGAAGCTCACCGAGTGGCTCTCGGGGAAGCCGAAGTCGGCGAACGCCTCGAGCTTGTGCGCGATCTCCTCCGCGACCGCGCCGGTGATCCCTCGTTCAGCCATGCCCACCATGAGCCGCTCGCGCATCTCGGCCATGCGCGCCCGTGAGCGCTTCGACCCCATGGCCTGGCGGAGGCGATCGGACTCACCCGCGGTGAAGCCGGCGACGTCGATCGCCATCTGCATGAGCTGCTCCTGAAACAGCGGCACGCCGAGTGTCTTCTCCAGGCACTTCTCCAGCAACGGGTGCGGATAGGTGATCTCCTCCTGCCCGTTGCGACGCCGGAGATAGGGGTGCACCGAGCCGCCTTGGATCGGCCCCGGCCGGATGAGCGCGACCTCCACCACCAAGTCGTAGAAGCACTCCGGGCGCAGGCGCGGCAGCGTGGCCATCTGCGCCCGGCTCTCCACCTGGAACACACCGATGGTGTCGGCCGCGCTCAACAACGCGTAGACCTCGGGCTCCTGCGGGATCGTCGCGAGGTCGATGTCGACGCCCTCGTGGTCGCGCACGAGGTCGACGGCGAGATGCAGCATCGTGAGCATGC
>DASVIY010000082.1:0-2545 GCA_036386195.1 Acidimicrobiia bacterium
TTCGACATCACCTCAGGCCCGGCGGGATTCAGTGGCGGGTACGCGGAGCTTGCGCCCCACGCGGTCGAGTTTCGGGTCGACACGACCAGGGTGAAGGTCGCCGCGCTCGCCGACATCATCCGCTCGAAGGAGACCGCGAACCGGGCCAAGGACCACGCGACCTTGCCGTTGCTTTACGCGCTGCAGGACGAGCTGGCGCAACGGCAACCCGAGGGCTGAGCACCCGGCCGGGCCCACCCCGCCCTGGAGCGACCCTGGGCCGCTCGGGCACAAGGAACTACGATGAGTGACGTCGGCGTCAGGTTCGTGCCGAAGTCCCGGGGGGTTGTGCCCATGAACGTCGATCTCGTCCAACTGGCCGGTCATCGGGGACGCCTGTCCGAAGAGCCCACCGTCGACCAGGTCACCGCCGAGATCATCCGTGGGGCCATGGAGACGATCTGCTTCGAGATGGCCACCTACGTGTCGCGTACGGCCACGACCCCGATCCTCAACCAGTCCAACGAGCGCAACGCGACGATCCTCGACGCGAAGGGACGCCTCGCCGCGCTGTCGGTGGGCATCCCGCAGTTCATGCTCACCTCGACCCTGCCAGTGCGCTTCGCGCTCGACTTCTTCGGCGCGTCGGAGTTTCACGAGGGCGACGTGTTCGTGGGCAACGATCCGTACCACGGCGGCGGTCACCTCCCCGACTACAACGTCTTCGCTCCGGTCTTTGCCGACGACCCGGCCGCGCCCGGCGGGCGGCGCATGGTGCTGATCTCCAGCATCCAGTGTCACCACGGCGACACCGGTGGCGCGGTGCCCGGCGGTTACAACGTCACCGCGAGCGACGTGTGGGGCGAGGGCGTGCGCTGGCCCGCGGTGAAGGTGATCGACCGCGGTGTCGAGCGGCGCGACGTGCTCTACGCGATGCAGGCCAACAACCGGATCCCGAGCTACATCGGTGACCTGCGTGCGCAGATCGGCGCGGCGCAGCTCGCCGCGATACGCCTCGAAGACGTGATCGACCGCTACGGACCGGCGACGGTCGAGGAGTCGGTCGACTCGATGATCGACTACGCCGCGAAGCGCTTCCGTGAAGAGGTCACCGCGTGGCCCGACGGCGTCTACGAGGCCGACGCGTACGTCGACCACGATCCGCTCGGCAACCCCGACATTCACCTGCACGTGAAGATCACCGTCGACGGCGAGAAGCTCACCATCGACTACACCGGCAGCGACATGCGCCAGGAGATCCAGGCGTGGTCAACCTACGGCAACACCCGCGGCTACACGGTCGGCCAGATCGCGTCGATGATGGATCCCGAGATCCCGAAGAACGAAGGCTTCTTCGACCAGATCAAGCTGGTCGTGCCCGAGGGATGCGTGTTGAATCCCGCGTCCGACCGGCCCGTGAGCGCGGGCACGCACCATCCCGGCGCCGATGTCGGCGAAGTGATCGCGGTGGCGATGCAACACGTGCTGCCCGACAAGGCCGTCCCCCAGACGTACAAGACCGGCATCCCCACGATCATCGTCGGCGTCGACCCGGTGACGGACCAAAAGTTCACCGACCACTCGGCCGAGGTCTACGCCGGCTGGTGCAACGCGGCGAAAGGCATGGACGCGTGGGGCGCGCAGAACGCGAGCTTCGGCAACTTGTGGAAGGCGACGGCGGAGATCAACGAGAGCCTCTACCCGCACATTCAGTGGAGCCGTGACTACCGCACCGATTCCGGCGGGCCCGGGCAGTGGCGCGGGCTGTGCGGCAGTCACTACGAGAAAGAAGTGCGCGTCGACGCCAAGGTGTACACGTATGTCGTCGGCATGAAGTACCCGATGCCGGGAATCTGCGGCGGCGAGCCGGGCACACCCAACCGCATGGTGATCCGCTACGGCTCCGACGACCCGTTCGTGGTCAAGCACACCGCCGACTGGGTGCCGATCAGTGCGGGTGAACGCGTGATGTACGACTACGGCGGCGGCGGCGGTTGGGGCGACCCGATGGATCGCGAGCCGCAAGCGGTGCTCGAAGACGTGCTCGACGAGTACGTGAGCGTCGAAGGCGCCGCACGTGACTACGGCGTCGCGCTGACGGGTTCGCTCGAAAACCTCACGCTCGCGATCGACGAGGAAGCGACCACCAGGCTCCGAGCGGAACGCAAGGCCGCACGCAGCTAATGGGCTACCGGATCGGTGTGGACGTCGGCGGCACGTTCACCGACATCATCTGCGTGACCCCGGCAGGTGACGTCACGCTCGACAAGACCCACACGACGCTTGACGACCAGTCAACGGGCGTGATGAAGGGGCTCGAGCAGCTCGCCGCCCGGTTCGGGATCTCCATCTCGCAGCTGTGCGGCGACATCGACATCCTCGTGCACGGCACCACGACCGCCGACAACACGATGATCGAGATGAACGGCGCCGAGACGGGCCTGTTGGTCACCGAAGGGCACCGCGACGAGATCGAGATGCGCCGCGTCCACAAGGAGGAGATCTGGGACCCGACGTACCCGGCGCCGATCCCGATCGCCCGCCGACGAGCGCGGATCCCCATCCC
>DASVIY010000083.1:0-20516 GCA_036386195.1 Acidimicrobiia bacterium
GCTCCGAGACCCGGCCCCGGCGTACAGGCTGGCCATGCCGCTGAGCCTGCCGCGCATGCATCTCAATGCCGTACTGCTTCCGGACCGCACCGTCTTGGTGAGCGGCGGTGCGATCAACCACGAGGAGACCGCGGTTGCCCCGATCGCGCGCCTGCAGTCCGAGATCTACGACCCCGCCACCGACACGTGGCGACAGGGCGCGGTCGCCAGCGTGATTCGCATGTACCACTCCGTCGCCCTGCTCCTCCCTGACGGGCGGGTCGTCACCACGAGCGGCAATCCGCCGCCCTACGGCAACCACGCTCCCTGGGAGCCGCCCCAGCCCAACGAGGAGATGCGGATCGAGGTCTACAGCCCGCCGTACCTCTTCGCCGGTCCGCGCCCGACCGTCACGGCGTTCCCGACCGAGTGGCAGTACGGAGCGCCGATCGCCATCGCTTCGCCCCAGGCGGGCGACATCCTCTGGGCCGAGCTCGTGCGCAACGGCGTGACCACCCACGCCTACGACAACTCCCAGCGCCTGGTCGACCTGCCGATCACGGCTCGAGCCGGCGGTCAAGTCAAGGTCACCGCCCCGGACCAGCCCACACTCGCTCCGCCAGGGTGGTACATGCTGTTCCTCGTCAACCAGGCCCGGGTGCCATCCACCGCCGTCTGGATCCACCTCACCTAGAGATGACTGGTTCCAAGGGTCCGCGGTTGACGAGACGACGGCGTCCACGATCGCCGTTGCAGTGGCCCTCGACCATGGGAACCGAGGTGCGGGACGAAACGTCGGGGCGATACCTGTCTGCGACGCGGGATGATTGTCTTCGCTGATGTCGAGTCGTGGAGGTCGGCGTGGGTGAGATCATGAATCGGCTGCTGTTGGCGATGAATGCGCATGACCTCGACGCCTTCGTTGCCTGCTTCGCGGCGGACTACGAGAGCCAGCAGCCAGCTCACCCGAGCCGGGCCTTCCGAGGGAGCGAGCAGGTCCGGAAGAACTGGGAAGGCGTCTTCGCGGGAGTTCCGGACTTCACCGCGGAGCTCGTCCTATCCGCAGTGACAGAGGAAGGCGTCGAGGTCGGGGAGTGGCACTGGCGCGGTACGCACACGGACGGCTCGCCGTTTGGTATGCAGGGTGTGATCGTGACCGGGGTTCAGCGCAACCAGATCGCTTGGGGGCGTCTGTACATGGAGCCCATCGAGCGGGGCGGGGCCAACATCGACGAGATGGTGCAGGAGACGTACCGTCCGAGCGAATGAGCGCGGACAGCCAATAACACCGCGGAGCGCAGGAATCGCCGTACGCAGGGGCGGACATCGCTCGTGTGGTCCTCGATCGCGCGTGAAGGTGCATGCGTTGGTGAGGTTCCGCTTTCCGATGCTCCGGCGCGTGCGTAGGGTGACGGGCGTGCCGAGCTCCGCGCACGTCATCGAGTACGACGGCACGTTCACATTTCCTGTGCCCGTTGCCCAGCTGTGGGCGACCATGGTCCAGGTCGACCGCTTCTCGTCGTGGTGGAGCTGGCTGCACGAGTTCTCGGTCGAGGGGAAAGGCCTTGAACACGGCACGGTGCTGCACGGGATCGTCGCGCCCCCGCTTCCGTATCGCATGCGGCTTGATGTCGTACTCGACGAGTGCGTCCCCGAACGGCGTATCACCGCGCTCGTGCATGGCGATCTGGAGGGCGCGGCGAAGGTCACCTTCGCCGGCGACGACGCTGAGGCACGCGCTCACGCGACGTGGACGATCGAGATGATGCAACGACCGATGCGGATCGCCGGGAGGGTCGCGCACCCCTTGCTTCTTTGGGGACACGATCGCGTCGTCGACGCCACGGTCGACGGGTTTCGCCGTCATCTTGTCGGCGAAGACGCGCGTTAGAAGAGGCGATCGGCGATCAGCGCGAGTGCCAGCGCGACCGTGGCCCACGAGAGTGAGCTGAGCGCGCGTTCGAGGGGCTCGAGCAACATGGGCGCATTCAGCTCGTGCACGGTTCCGTCGTGCATCGTGACGTTGCCGCCGAGGCGCGCCACCCGGCGACGCAAGGTGCGCGCGGGCGTGCTCAACGACCGCTGCGCGAGCGAGAACCCCAAGGCCGCGGCAGCTCCGAGCGCCGCTGTCAGATCGAGGCGTTCCGCCTGAACGAAGTAGCCGACGAGCACCGGGAAGGCGCCCCAGGCGGCAGCGAACCCGAGGTCGTTATGAATCCAGCCACCGAACAGCTCGAGGTTGTATCCCAACACGAGCAACGGGCCGATCGCGATGAACGCGAGCAATCCGGGCCCGACCGTGGCCACGCCGACGAAGCCGAGGGCGCAGGCGATCAGCAAACCACCGGCTCCGAGCCCGACGAGCCATGGGGCCGGAATGGCGGTGCGCAAAGGGCGGCCGTGCAGTTCATCGAGTGCATGGGCCGCGACACCGACGGCAAAGAAGAACGCGAGCAGCGTCGCGACGAGGCGCACGCCGTCGGTGCGCGGCGCAAGCGTCGCACCGATGACGACGTACGAGAGGTGCCACGCCGTATACGGCGGGTGCAGCAACGTCCACCAATCACGCCAGCCGCCGGGGCGCGCGGCGTAGAACGCCGGCCGTGCCATGCTCAGCCGTCCGGCTTCCGGGCCCACATCACAAGTCCTCCGCCCAGGCTCATCGAACGGACGCCGATCTTGACGAGCCCTGCATCCTTCCACGCTCGAATGGTCCACGCCACCGGGTAGCGGTCGTAGTGCGCAGAGATGTTGGGTCCAAGGAAGCGTCCTACCCGACTCCACTCACGACCGCCTGTGAAATAGCCCGCAACCGGCAACACGCCACGCGTGTACAGCCACCACCAGAACCGCCAGAACCGGTTCGGAGGGACCGAAAACTCCAGGCTTGCGATCGCCGCGCCCGGCTTGAGGACGCGTGCGAGTTCGCGGAGCGTCGCGGCGGGATCGGCGACGTAGCGCAGCAGATAGGTGAACGTCAGCGCGTCGAACGAGTCGTCGGGAAAGGGAAGCCGTTCGGCTTGCCCGACGACGAGCCGCACGCGGTCCGCGACGCCGACTCGCGCGACGCGCGCGTGTCCGCGTCGCAGCATCGCCTCGGTGATATCGATACCCGTGATCTGTGCGCTGGTACGGCGGGTGAGCGCGAGTGCGACGCCTGCAGTACCGGTGGCAACGTCGAGAATGGCGCTCGGATCGCCCTTGTCGACGTGCGCGACCATCTCGCGCCTCCAGCGCCAGTTCTGCCCGAACGACAGCAGCTCTTCGAGAAAGTCGTAGCGACGCGGGAGCGGCCGGAACAAGTCCTGGGCGAAGCGGTTGGGATCGGCGGCCGTTCTCTGCACGGGTCCTCCTCGAGCCTGACCGTACAGTGAGGGGTCGCATGAGGAAAGGGCGATGATGGACAAGCGCTTCGACGTGCTCGTCGTCGGATCGGGCCCGGCGGGGAGCATCGCCGCCCTGGTGTTGGCGCGGGGAGGCGCGCGAGTGGCGCTTGTCGGCAGCGCGCCGCGATCGCGGCGGGCGCGGAGTTCTTCGACGGCCGCGCCGACGAACCCATCGGCGATGACGGTCGGGCTCAACGGTTTCTCGCTGTCGTCAACGACGCGCGTGCGAGCCGACGTGATCGTTGGCGCCGACGGCGCGACAAGTCGCGTCGCCGAGGTCGTGCGGCTCGTGGATCCGGCCGGTTGCTCTGGGTCACGGTCGTGTCGCGCACTTCTACAAGTGACGAGCCGTCTATCAGCAACAGCGTGATGTCGAAACGCGCAACGCCACTGCAAGACGTGTGCCAGGTAAGAGCGAGGTGAGAGCGAGGTGAGAGACTCGGAGAAGTACGCGCCATAGTCGCAAAGAATGAGCAGGCCGCGCGTACTGTCGGTGCATGGATCCGATGCGCCGGCCGCCGGTGCAACGACGGACGTCGGCGCGGGTGCTGCGCCGGCGAGTGTTTGCGGCGGCGATTCTCGCGTCCGTGGTGATCGCAGTGTTCATGTTGGCAACTTCGGGAGCGTCGAGTCGTCGCGTGCGGCCGCGCTCGACGTCGGCGCCGCGTTCAACAGCGAAGCCGAGGTCCGCGATTATCGGAACCGGCGTGCAGGCGGGGTCGGACCCCTCCGTGCTTCCCGGCCCGATCTTGATTGCCGACGAGGGCAACGACCGCCTCGTCGAAGTCGACCCCACAGGCAAGATCCTCTGGGAGTTTCCCCGTCCCGGCGATTTGGCGCCGGGTGAGACGTTCAAGGTGCCCGACGACGCGTTCTTCACGCCTGACGGTAAGCAAGTGATCGCGACACAGGAAGAAGACTTCGTTGTGAGTCTCGTCGATGTCGCGACGCATCGGATTGTGTGGCGCTACGGGATTTCCGGCCAGCACGGCTACGGCCCGAACTTGCTTTGGAACCCCGATGACGCGCTCGTGCTGCCCGACGGCTCCGTGCTGACTGCTGACATCAAACACTGCCGACTGCTGCTCATCCCGCGGGGCGCGCACGCGCCGTCCCGCATCTTCGGCAGGTCGACGACGGTATGCAAGCACGCGCCGCCCGCGCGGTTCGGGAGCCCCAACGGCGCGTTTCCGATGCGTAACGGCCACTACCTCGTGACCGAGATCAACGGCGACTGGGTCGACGAGATGGACCTCGCCGGTCACGTTTACTTCTCGGCGCACCCTCCGGGAGTGCTGTACCCGTCAGACACGAACGAGATCAGTCCTGATCAGTACCTGACGGTCGACTACTCCAAGCCCGGGGCGATCGAGACCTTCGACCATCGCGGTCGGCTTCTGTGGCTGTTCAAGCCGCTGGGTGCCGATGCGCTCGACAAGCCCTCGCTCGCAGAGCCACTGCCGAACGGCGACGTTCTTGCGACCGACGACCACAACGACCGGGTCATCGTTGTCGATCCGCGCACGAATCGCATCGTGTGGCAGTACGGCGTTCGTGGGCAGCCCGGAAACAAGCCGGGGCTCTTGAATGGGCCGGATGGTGTCGACCTCGCCCCGCCGCACTCACTCTTGGTGACCCACGCGGCGACGATGGGCACTCCGGTCGGATGACGCGACCGTGCCCATGCGCGCGCCTGCAGATTGATCCGATAGGCAGATGAGTCGGCCGCGCGCCTCTTCCGCACGTGATCCGGAGCGTCGGCCGCCGGCGCAACGACGGCGGGCGTCGGTTCGGGTACGGCGCCGGCGCGCGTTCGTCGCGGTGTTTCTCGCGGCCTTGATGACAGTGGCGTTCGTTTTGGCATCGTGGGGCTCCGGTCATCGGGCCAGGTCGCGCGCGGCGCCCGTGTCACACTCGGGAGGCGTGCGCGCGGCGTCGCGTCTCGAGGTGCTCCAAGCTCCGTGGCTCCTCCCGGCGCCCGTTTCACGCGCGACCGCCGTTGTCGATCGGTCCGGTGTGCTGATCATGGGCGGTGTGGAAGCGAATCAGGCTTCTTCGAACGGGGTATCGCGGCTCGATCCCACAACGGGTGGGCTGACCCAGACCGGGACTCTCGCGTTGCCGACGCACGACGCGGCCGGCGCAGTGATCGGCGGACGAGGGTTCGTGTTCGGCGGCGGCGCGCAGAGCGTCGTCGACGCGGTGCAATCGTTGCCGTTGACGGGACCGGCGACGACCGCCGGTCACCTTCCTCGCCCTCGTGCCGATCTCGCCGCGGTCAAGATCGGCACGACGGTCTACCTCGTCGGCGGTTACGACGGGAACGTAGCGACACGAAGTGTTCTCGCGACGACCGACGGCGTCACGTTCCGCGTGGTTGCGCAGTTGCCGATCGGCGTCCGGTATCCCGCCGTGGGTGCGGTCGGTAACTCGATCTACGTATTCGGTGGTGAGTGGGCGCAACAACCATCCGCCGCGGTGCAGACAATCGATGTGCGCACAGGCAGGGTTCGCGTCGTCGGTCAGCTTCCTGCGCCGCGCTCGCAAGCGGCTGCGTTCTCGATCGGCGGCTCGCTCTACGTCGCAGGCGGGCTGACACCGAGCGGGCCGTCGTCGGACGTGCTCCGTTTCGATGCGAGCAGCGCGACGTTCGCGGCCGCGGGCTCACTGCCGGCTCCTGTCGCCGACGCCGCCGTCGCGGTAGTTGCGAACCGTGCGTACCTCGTGGGTGGAGAAGCATCAGCACCCGTGGCCGGAGTCGTGGTCATCTCCGAGATGACTGTGCCGAAGGGTGTTGTCGCCGCGGCGGCGCAGCGGCCATTCGCGGGGAAGATGCTCATCGCCGACCGCGGCGACAATCGGCTGATCGTCGTGGACGCGAAGAAGAACGTGTCGTGGGTGTATCCGGCTCCGGGTCGGCCGGCACCGCCAGGCGGCTTCTATTTTCCTGACGACGCTTTCTTCGTCGACCACGGACACTCGATCCTGTCGAATGAAGAAGAGAACCACACGATCGTGCGCATCGCGTATCCATCGGGCGCGCTGTTGTGGAGCTACGGGACTCCCAAGGTCGCGGGTTCTGCTGCCGGAATGCTCAACCAGCCCGACGACGCGTTCCTCCTGCGCGACGGCCAGGTCACCGTTGCCGACGCGAAGAACTGCCGCATCCTGTTCATCGACTCCAACGCCCGACCCGTCTCGCAGATCGGCACAACGGGCGACTGCTCGCACAGGCCGCCGACCGCGCTCGGCTATCCGAACGGCGACACGCCGTTGGCGGACGGCAACTTCCTCATCTCGGAGATCCACGGCTCGTGGATCTCCGAATACACACGGGCAGGTGCACTCGTCTGGACCGTGCAACTTCCGATCGTCTACCCATCGGATCCGCAACAGATCGGCGCCGATCTCTACCTTGTAGCGGACTACACGCGGCCGGGCGGGATCCTCGAGTTCAACCGCGAGGGCAAGATCGTGTGGACGTACCGGCCGTTGAGCGGTCCCGGCATGCTCGATCACCCGAGCCTGGCCGAGCGCCTCCCGAACGGCCTCATCGGCGTGAATGACGACTACCGCCACCGCGTGATCCTGTTGGACCCCGCCACCAACGCCATCGTGTGGCAGTACGGGCAGACCGACCAACCCGGCGCAGGCGCCGATCAGCTCAACACTCCGGACGGATTCGATCTCCTCCTCCCGGACAGCACCACACCGACGCACTCGACAACCGGCTGACCGCGTGCACCGAGGGCCGGGGACTCCCTAGTCGGCCGGCGGCACGGCTGCCCGGACCCGCCAGTGAGGTCCGCTGCTCGCGACGAGCACATCGAGATCCGATCGCGCGAGTTCCCGCGAGCGATTGAGTGCAGAGTGTTGGTCGGGGTCGCGAGAAATATCCATGTAGCCGAACGGCCCGTACGCGAGGAGGGCTTCGAGCGCTTGCCCGGCGGCTTCGATGCGATCTCGTTCGTCAGCGAGCCGCCCCTCGAGGGCTCGGTGGAAGAGTCGGGACCATCCGCGCCATCGCTGCAGGCGAAGACGATCCGCGATGGCGCGCGTCGCGTCGATGACCTCGGGCGCCGTAAAGGGCAGGCCATGGCGCGAGCGCGGGCCGTCAACCAGGCATGCGGCCACGTGCTCTCGGCGGGACAGCGTGATCACGACGGTGCCCTGGAGACCGCCTCCGGAGTTCTGCGCGAACGTGAATGGCAACCGACGACCGCATTCGGGACAGCTGATGTTCTCGCTGTCGCGGTCGCTCAGGAATGGAGCACGCAGGGCGTCGAAGTACCTGATCGTCCGCCGCGGAAGTGCGCTGATGACGCGTCCGGCGAACTGCGACGCGTCTTGCGTTTGGCTCATCGGATCAGGGCGTGCTCGACATGTCCACGAGCTCGCGATCGAGCTCGGCGATCGAGGACACACCGAGCAGTCGCAACGTGCGGTCGATGTCGTCGCGCAAGATCGACAGGACGCGCGTGACGCCGGGTTCCCCGGCCGCCGCCAGGCCATAGGCCCACGGACGGCCGACCATCACGGCCCGAGCGCCGAGCGCGACCGCTTTGACGACATCGGCACCGCGCCGGAACCCTCCATCGACGAGGACCTCGACGTCAGACCCCACCGCGTCGAGTACTTCGACGAGGGCGGTCATGGTTGCCGGTGCCGCGTCGAGCTGCCGGCCGCCGTGGTTGGACACGACGATCGCGGAGACACCCCAGTCGACCGCTCGCCGCGCGTCATCACCGGTCATGACGCCCTTCGCGATCACGGGACCGTCGAACTGCTCGCGCAGCCACGCGAAGTCGTCCCAGCGCGCCGGGTACGCGAGCCAGTGAATCAAGGCATCGCCGGCCGACATCGGCTTGTGATCGAGCTCGAGGCTCGTCGCGTTGACGAGGTCGAGCCGAAAGCGATCGGCGACGAGGTCTGCCAGCCACCGCGGGTGCAATGCCACGTGCGGGGCCATCTTCATCGCGGTCTTGGGGTTGACGGCGAGCGGTGGCGAGAGGCCGTAGCGAAAGTCGCGCTCGCGGTTACCGGGAACCGGGGTATCGAGCGTGACGACCAGCGCGGAATAGCCGGTCGCCTTCGCCCGCTCGACGAGCTGCTCGGCACCGGCGCGACCGCCGAGGAAGTAGAGCTGGAACCACTGCGGCGTGTCGGCGGCTCGGGCAACTTCGTCGATGGTGTGTCCCGACATCGAGCTGAGGGTGAAGATCGTGCCCGCGGCGGATGCGGCCCGGGCACCGGCCACGTCACCGCGTGGGTCCATCATCCGCGTGAACCCGACGGGCGACAGCAGCAGTGGCATCGCGACCGGCGTGCCGAGCACCGTGGTCGCGAGGTCGGGGCCGGGCACACCCGCGGTCGCTCCTACCCGCGGACGAAACCGGACCGCCTCGACCTCCCGCTGGTTCGCACGCACGGTCGACTCGGTGCCGGCGCCCCCTTCGATGTAATCGAAGACCGGGCGGGGCACGCGCCGCTGCGCCAGCCGCCGCGCGTCGGCCACGGTATTGATCCGGGAAGCGACCCGCCGCTGCCTGGCGTCGCGCCGCTCCGGCGTGTTATCTGCGCTTGGTGTCGTCGCCATGGCGCTTACCGTACGCGCGCATCACTGCCGCGTCTTGCCTGTCGACGTTTCTTTTGGCGGCACGGCGTTCGGCGACCACCCCGACGACCGCAGTGCGATGTCACCTCGAAGCGCTGCGACTCGGTCGCGGTCGTTTCCTCGCGGGCCGTAGGTCACCGAGGAAGGTCACGATCTCGTGAGTGAGCCGTTGGGGCCGGAGCCTCAGCTCCATGGGCGAGTGGGCCCGCACGAGCACGGCCCGGGGCAGCTGCTCGACCAGGTTGCTCGCGTCGTCGAAGGGGTGGATGAGATCGTTGCGGTGGGCCAGCACCAGTGCCGGCGCGGTGATAGCTCGTCGTTGCTCCTCGGTCGGAGCGACCGGTCCGACGAGCACGCCGTGCAAGACGGCGGCAACCGTTTCGGGTGAGAGCGAGGCGGCGCCGAGCACGCTGTTGAGCGGTCCGAAGCGCGTGCGCGGCGCCCGCGCGACCAGGTTGGAGATCACCCTCATGACCCGTCGCCCGTAGTGCGCGAGCAGGATCAGCGGCGAGAACAGCAGCGCGGACGCCGGCACGGCGCGTTCGAGAACGGGCATCTCGAGTACCAGCGCGCGAACGCGCCCGGGGTACCGCGCAGCGGCGAACAAGCTGACGTTGGCACCGAGTGAGATGCCACCGAGCACGGCTTGGTCGAGCCCCAGCTCGTCCATGAGCCCGATGACCTGGTCGGCGTAGCTGTCGATGCGGTAGTCGGTGGCGCGGATCGGCTTGTCGCTGCGGCCATGACCCAGCAGGTCCAACAGCACGACACGGTCACCCTGCTCCGCGAGCGCCTGGGCGATGCCCCGGTTGACATCGGAGTCGATCAGCAGGCCGTGCGTGTAGATGACCACCTGATCGCCCTCGCCGTACACGTCGTACACGAGCCGGTGTCCGTCATGGACGAACGAACGATCGAAGGCGACCGGGATGGTGCTCATGCGCTCGTGCCGGATCGACTCGCCGCGCGCGGAGCCGTGCCGCCCTGCGCGAGCGCGCGTTCGCAGAGTTGCTCGACACCCCTCGATGTTTCGGATGCGATGACGTCCACGTCAGGTGCTGTCTCGTAGTCGCCGGTGATGCCGAACTGCAGGTGGCCGTTGTAGGAAAGGATGCCGGAGCTCACCCGGACGCCGTGACTGATCGGCACGTACGGCCGGTACTCGAGCATCTCCCGACCGAGGCAGTAGAGAGGGAACTGCGGCCCGGGTACGTTGGTGGTGATGGTGTTGACCGAGCGCTGCGACAGCTGGTGCATCGCGCGCATCGCGAGCCGGCTCAGTGCACCCACGACCATCGGCGGCGCGAGGTTGCCGACCGAGGTGACCGCCTCACCCACCTCCGCCATGTGAGACGCCTTGAGCTCGGTCATCTGTGTGTGGACCAGCTCGAGCCGTTCGACGGGGTCGGCGACGTGAACCGGCAGCTCGTACAGCAGGGCCGAGACCCGATTGTCGAGCACACCGAGGCCGTCGTCGTGTCGCGTCGACACCGGCACCAACGAACGGATCACTGCGCTGTCGGCGTCCTCGCCGCGCGAGAGCAGCAGCTCCCGGTAGCCGCCGCTGATCGCCGCGAGCACGACGTCGTTGATCGTGCCACCGAACGCGGAGCGGATGGTGCGCACATCGTCGAGGCTCGCGGAGGAATGAGCCCAGGCGCGGTGCGGGCCGATCGTGCCCTCGATCGACCGCAGCGGTGTGGCGCCCAGGCCGCGCGCGAAACGGGCGAGTCCCTGGGCGGCCCCTACCGCGGAGCGAAGCGCACCCGCCGGGTCGGTGATGGCTCGCGTGAGCCCGCGCGCCGTCGCGACCGCATCAGTGACGAGGCCACCCCAGGCGTCGAGCACCTTCGCCGCGCCGCGCGGCTCGGGCTTCGGCTCCCATGGCTCCGGAACCGTCACCGTGGTGTCCGGCTCGGTGTTCAGAAGCACGGCGAGCAACTCGACGCCGGCAACGCCGTCGACCATGGAGTGGTGGAGCTTGAACACGAACGCCCAGCGCCCGCCCTCGAGGCCTTCGACCAGCCACGTCTCCCACAGCGGTCGCTCGCGATCGAGCGGTAGTGACATCAGCCGGCCCATCAGTCGACAGAACGCCGCGTCGTCACCGGGTGCCGGCAGCGCCGTATGCCGGAGGTGGTAGCCGAGGTCGAAATGCGGGTCGTCGACCCAGACGGGCCGGCCCAGCTCGAACGGCACCCCGCGCACGCGCTGGCGGTAGCGGGGCATCAGGTGCAACTTGCCGGCGACGAGCCTGGTGACATCGTCGAACGACGGCGGCGGATCGGCGAACACGCACACCCCCGCGATGTTCATGTGCGCGATGCCGTCCTCCACGTGAAGGAACTCCGCGTCGAGCGTGCTCAACCGATCCATCGCGCCGTCCTATCGCCTGATGCCCGCAGTGTTTCGCAATTCAGCGTGTCAGGCACGCGCGCGTCGCAACAGGGTCTTTCGGCACAGAAATCCCTCGTGACCAAGAGCCTGGGCGACGACACGGTGGGGACCTCTTGATCCTTGCCACCGTGGGTGATGAGCAGCGGCGACGCACTCGCGGTCGTGAAGCTGTTGGGATCGTTCTCGTTGAGCAGTTTCTTCCACGCGGGCACATTGAACGGATTCCCCTTCGAAATCTCGCTGGTCGGATGCGACTTCGTCGCCTTGGCGCGCGGCCCAACGGAGTCCGCATCGATTCCCCCTGATCCGCGAGTCGGTTGCCGCAAGACTTCCGTATCCGCGGCCTCGGTGTGGGGGAGACTCGTGGGGTGCCCAGCCAACGAGCTCGTCGCGTGCGGGCTCATCCGTGAATGTCAGTCGGATTTCAGGCGCGGAGGCGAGAACTGCTTCCCACTTCTTCGCGTAGCCAGGTCATCGCGTTGGCCGCGGTGGTCATCGTGTCCGGATTGCGCATCGCCGCGTCGCTCCCACCACAGCCGACATATCTTCCCGATTCACGCGACTACCTCGCGACGCCACAGCTGCTCGGCATCAAACCGCCGTTGACGCCGTTCATCTACCTGCTGCTCGCCCGCAACTACGGCTTGATCGCATTCGCACAGGCGGCGTTCGGTGCATTGGCGTGGGGAGTGCTGGCACTGACGTGCCGTCGAATCGTCGGTGGTGCCGGCGGCTGGTTCACGTTCGCAGCGATTCTGTTCCTCAGTGTGTCCGCGCAGGTCGCGACGTGGGACGCCGTCCTGCTGTCGGAGTCGTTCTCATTGTCGCTCATGGTGCTGCTGATCGCCGCGGGTCTGCTGCTCGCCGAACGTTGGGAGACGCGCCGGTTCGTCACCTTCCTCGTGATCGCCGCATGTTGGATGTTGTCGCGCGACACCAACGCATACATCGTCGTGCTCCTCGGTCTCGGCGCGCTGGTGTGCATCGGACTCTGGCTCGTGCCCAGGCGCGCGGTGTGGTTCGCGGTGCCGCTGGTGATCATGGGCGCGTTTGGTGTGTGGTCGATCAACGCCGCATCACGGTGGACGGTGCCGTTCTTCCACGTCACGACCAACCGGATCCTGCCGGACCCTGAGGCGAAGCGGTACTTCGTCGCGCACGGGATGCCCGTGACGCGCGCGCTGCACGCCTCGTCACGCGGCGACGAGGCCTTCCGCCATGATCCGGGCCTCGCGTCCTTCAGGCGGTGGGCCGACGAGCGAGGCCAGCGGACCTACGCGGGCTACCTCGCCGATAATCCTGACTGGGTGCTGCAGAAGTCGTTCACCCAGGATGCGGCGCTGGTGTCCCCGTTGGTCCACGTCTTCAACTACCAGTACCGCCCGCCACTGGGTTGGGCGTCCCGACATGCGGTCGCGCAGCCGCGGCCGTGGGTGTTGCTGACCGTGCTGGCGATACTCGGCTTCGCGGGGTATCTGGTGCAACGACGCAGTCGGCGCGTCGTCGGCGGCATGCAGGTCGCGCTCGTGATCATCGCCCTGTATCCCTTTTCTGTAGTCCTCACCTGGGTCGGTGACACGTTCGAGATCGAACGCCACCAATTTCCGGCGACGATCGCGATGACGATCGCCGGCGCGCTGCTTGTCGGAGGTCTGCTGACGGCGTGGACCGAGAGCCGAGTCCGAGATCTCGCCGTTCCCAAGGTGACCGAGTAGCCGCCGCGCGGACCGTGTCGCACCGCTACTCACCCGGTCGGCGGTTGACGCGCGGGTATCCAGCGCTCCAGGAGGAGAATGCCACCGATCCCCAGCCATATCCGCGGGTCGAGCAGCATCGACGGAACCGCCGAGACGTTGGTGGGCACCTTGACGTAGCTGCCGGCGCACGAGCAGAGCCGCGAGGACGCCGGCGGCGACGAGCACGGGCGGCGACGCGAGGCGCCGCACCGGCTGCAGCCACACCCGTTGTGCATCCTGGTTGACCCGTGGATCCGCGCTTATGGCCCCGATTGCACCGACTCAGTAGGTGTCCATCGGGCCTTGCTCACCGTGGGCGCGAGGTCCCACGCGGTGGCCCTACTGCGCCGAGAGCTTGTAGCGAGCCAAGGTCTCGACCCGCTCCACGAAGTCGGGCGTGCGGCGCAGGCGCGGCCCGATCTCGGCGTACCCGGCGCCCTGGTCGCGCCACGACAGGATGCAACGCTCCACCGGTCGCAAGGGCTGCGAGTCGGTGGTCGCGGCCCGTCCCGGCAGTCTCGCCAGCTCGATCACACGTCCGATGAACTCGGGACTTCGGCGGAAGCGTCCCGCAATGTCGGCGTCGTCGATGCCGGCATCGACCAGCCGGAGGATGCGCCGCTCCATCGGGCGCAGGGCGGTCATCTCCATACGCCACCTCGCATGCGGCCAACGCTAGCGGGTCGCCGGCCGCTCGTGTGCTCGCCGCCGTCACGAGTCCGTGACCCCGGCCACCCTGCGAGGAGGATTCAGGCCCTCAACTCCGGCACCGGGGGCGTCGATATCCCTCAAGAATGAAATGCTGGAGCCGCCCATTCCGGTCCGGGTTTGCCGCCTCTTCACCCAGAATCTCCCCGATGCGGTTTTTCTCCGACCCCACAAGCCCTAAACTGGCGCGATCACTATGAATTTTTCGGCAGGGCGGTTCGCGGGCGGTGCGGTGGCCTTTATGGCAATCGTCGCATTTGCCGCGCCCGCGGCGGCAACCGCAGCTCCCACGCCGACCACGCCGCCGACCACGCCGCCGGCCACCACGCCCGCGCCACCGCCATCAGACGGCCTGGGAACTCCCGCGCCTGACGGCAACGGCGCACCGCCACCAGATGCCCCGCCACCCGCGCTCGGCGCGGCACCGGCTGCACCCGTGCCGCCCTCACCCGACCTCGCGGCGGCGAACGCCGTCGAGATGGCAGTGCTGCGCGGGCGTATCGCGGCGACTGCGAACCAGCTCGCGGAGATCAATCAGCGGTACGACGAGGCCAGCAAGGGCTACGACGCGGCGACGGCAGCGGTCGCCGACTCGAAAGCGCGTTACGAATCGGCGAAGCGTGACCAGACGCGACTCCGCGCGCTGCTGCGCCGTCGTGCGGCTGACATGTACCAGCACGCCGATGGCAATCCCGGTCTCTCGGTGCTCAATGTGGCCAATGTCAGCGAGCTCGCGTCGACGAAGAGCTACGGCGAGGCCGCGGCCAAGGCGAACGACGATCTCATCAACGGGCTGACCCGCACGAAGAATGATCTCACGAGCCTGCGCACCAAGCTCGAGAAGACACAGGCGAGTGTGCAGTCGGAGAAGTCGCTGCTCGACGCGACCCGCGCCGCGCTGGTCGCCATCAGCGCGAAGCAGCAGCAACAGCTCGACGACGCCGGCGGCGTCAGCGTGATGGGGCCGTCCGAGCTCACCGCCGAGCAGCTCGCCGCGTGGTTCAAGTCGACCGGCCACGTCGCCCGTCTCGTGCCGGGCACCACGATCGACGACCTCACGAAGATCTACATCGAAGAGGGTGCGGCCGAGAACGTGCGCGGCGATGTCGCCTTCGCCCAATCGATCATCGAGACCGGCTACTTCAACTTCCCGACCAACGGTCAGGTGAAGATCACTGACAACGACTTCGCAGGGATGGGAGCGTGCGACAGTTGCTCGGAGGGTCGCGTGTTCCCGACACCCCGCGACGGTGTGCGGGCCCAGATCCAGCACCTCCTCAACTATTCGAATCCGCTGTCGCGCACGGTCTTTCTCCACAATCCACCGGTGGCCGCGTGGTACGGGGCCAACCCGCTGATAGCGGCGCACAACTTCGACACGTTCTTCGCCAAGGGCCGGGCACCCAATTGGAGCGACATGGGCGGCGGCAACTGGGCGACCGACCCGTTCTACGCGGTGAAGGTGCTCACACTGCACGTGACGATGCTGCTCTTCGCAGACCAACCCGGCATCTGAGCGCTGCACGCGACGGCGCCCGGACGGCACCCGCGGCACGTAGATTCGGCGTAATGGCGAGTGCCCGACGGTTTCTGCAGGCAGGCATCGCGACCCCGCACCACCTGGCATCGGCCGCCGGTCTCGACGTGCTCGCCGCGGGGGGCAATGCAATCGACGCGGCAGTCGCGGCCAACCTCACACTCGGCGTCGTGACGCCGTACCTCTGTGGCTTCGGCGGTGACTTGTTCGCAATCGTGTGGGACGGGGAGCTGCACGGCTACCTGGGTTCGGGGCGCTCGGGTGCTGCGGCTTCGATCGACGCATTGCGTTCCGGCGCGCCGAGCGAGCACATGCCGTACTTCGGTCCGCACAGCGTGACCGTGCCCGGCGCGGTCGACGGGTGGTTCGCGCTCCTCGACCGGTGGGGCACGCGTTCGTTTGGTGAGCTTGCCGCTTCGGCGCGTCGGTACGCGGTTGACGGGTTCGAGGTATCGGCGCCGGCCGGTGACATGATCACGGGCTGCCGTGGGTTCTACACGGAGTTTCCCGAATGGATGGCGGCGTACGGCGCAATCGAGGCCGGCGCAGCGCTTCGGCAGCCCGCGCTGGCGCGGACGATCGACGTGCTCGCGGCCGATGGGCGCGACGCGTATTACGGCGACCCGATCGGGTCGGCAATCGCCGCCGCGCTCGAGAGGCAGGGCGGCTTTCATCGCGCCGATGACGTCGCCGCGCACGCGGGGGACTGGGTCACACCGATGCGCGCGGGCTATCGCGGCGTCGAGATCGCGGAGCTGCCGCCACCGACGCAGGGCGTGACCGCGCTCGAGGCACTGCGCATTCTCGACGGCTTCGATCTGCCGGGGCCGGGGCCGGCGCGCGAGCACATGATGATCGAAGCAGTGAAGCTCGCGCTCGCGGATCGCGACACGTTCGTGACCGATCCCGGCCACATGCCGGTCGCCGCCGAACGGCTCGTGAGCGAAGCGTGGATCGCCGATCGACGCAAGCGCCTCGACCCCGACATCGCCATGATCCCGGAGCCGGGCCTGCCGCATGTCGGTGGTACCGCCTATCTGTGCGCGGCCGACGCCGGCGGCCTGCTCGTCAGTTTGATCCAGTCCAACTTCCTCGGGTTCGGCTCGGGGGTGCACGTGCCGGAGTGGGGGATCAACTTGAACAATCGTGGATCGTCGTTCAACCTGGACCCGCATCGCGTGAACGCGTTTGCGGCCTCGAAGCGGCCGCTCCACACGCTCGTTCCCGCAATGGCGTTGCGCGACGGCACACCGTGGCTGGTGTTCGGCAGCATGGGCGGCGATGCACAGACTCAAGTGCACGTGCAGCTCCTCACCGACATGATCGACGATGGGGCCGACGCCCAGGACGCGATCGACGCGGCCCGCTGGCGTGTCGATCCCGGCACATGGCTGCTGCACGCGGAGCCGGGTCTCGGTGAGGAGACGATCGCCGCGCTCGAGACGCGCGGCCATCGGGTGCGTACGAGCCGGCCGCTCGACTCCGGCATGGGCCACGCGCAGGCGATCGAGCTGATCGCTCCGGACGGCTACGCGGTCGCGTCCGATCCACGGAGTGAGGGTGCCGCAGTGGGCCTCTGACCAGCAGCATTAGGATCGAGCTCGTGATCAGCACGGTCGACGAGGTGCAGAAGGCGCTCGCCGCGCACGAGTACCTGGCCGACGAGGGATTGGCGACCGCGATCTTCCTCGCGCTCACGCTGCAACGACCGTTGCTTCTCGAGGGCGAGGCCGGCGTGGGCAAGACCGAGGTCGCCAAGGTGCTGGCACGCTGGACCGGCGGCGAGCTCGTGCGGTTGCAGTGCTACGAGGGAATCGACGCGTCCCAGGCGGTCTACGAGTGGGACTATTCACGCCAGCTGCTGCACTTGCGTGCCGTCGAGGCAAGCGGGGCGGACGTCATCGAGGACGAGCTCTACACCGAGCGTTTTCTCGTGAAGCGGCCGCTCCTGCGCGCGATCGATCACCGGAGCGCGGTGCCGCCCGTGCTCCTGATCGACGAGATCGACCGCGCCGACGATGAGTTCGAGGCGTTTCTGCTCGAGATCCTCTCGGATTCGGCGATCTCCGTGCCGGAGCTGGGTGTGATGCGGGCCGAGGTACCACCGATCGTCGTGCTCACGTCGAACCGCACGCGTGACGTGCACGACGCGCTGAAGCGCCGCTGTCTGTATCACTGGATCGCCCATCCCGACTTCGAGCGCGAGCTCGCAATCGTGCGTCTGCGCGCGCCCGATGTATCCGACGCGCTCGCGCGCCAGGTTGCTGCGGCGGTCGAGGTGCTCCGCGAGCTGGAGTTGTACAAGCCACCGGGAGTCGCGGAGACCATCGATTGGGCCCAGGCGCTCGCCATCCTCGGCGCGGCCCATCTCGACGAGCGCACGGTCGGGGTGACACTGGGCACGATTCTCAAGTATCGCGAAGACGAGGAACGGGTGCGCGAGCACGGCATTGCCGCGCTGGTCGACGAGGCGGTCGCGCGCAGTGCCTGACCCCCACACGGGTACTCCGGTCGGGTCGGGTGCACCGGCCGACGCCGAGCGCATGGCGGTCGCGTTCGTGCGGGTGTTGCGCGGTGCCGGCTTCGATGTGCCGATCGGGGCGACAATCGTGTTCGTGCGCGCGCTGGGTGCCGTCGGGATGCGGGAGCGCGACGGCGTGTACTGGGCCGCGCGTACGACGTTGGTCACCCGGCCCGACGAGATCGCTCGTTTCGATCGCGCGTTCGCCGCGTTCTGGGTCGACTCGGCCTTCGACTCCGTGGGCGATATCGAAGCGCCCGAGCCGGAAGACACGGTGCTCGGCTTCGACGCGCCGGACGCCGATCAGCCGGCTGCCGGCGTCGAGCGCGCCGATATGCCGGTGGTGCGCGTCCGCTACAGCGCAACCGAGGTGCTGCGCCATCGCGACTTCGCGACCTACACGCAGGCGGAGTTTGCCGAGGCGCGCCGGCTCACGCGCGATCTGCGCCTCGCGGGCGCACTCCGGAGATCGCGCCGAACCGAGCGGTCGCGCCATCAGCGGGGGCGGCCCGATCTGCGCCGTACGGTCCGGCGGGCGCTTCGGGCCGGCGGCGAGCCGGTCGTGCGTGCGTTCCGCGAGCCGAGCACGCGGCGACGCGCTGTGGTGCTCATTCTCGACGTCAGCGGCTCGATGGAACCGTACGCGCGCGCGTTTCTCCGTTTCTTTCAAGCCGCGGTCGTCAGCCGAAGTCGAGTGGAGGCGTTCACGCTGGGGACGCGCGTCACGCGTGTGACGCGCGAGCTGTCGGTTCGCAGTCCCGATGCCGCGCTGGTCGCCGCTGCGCAGCGAGTGACGGATTGGTCGGGCGGCACGCGGCTGGGGGAGTGCCTACGCGAGTTCAACGACCAGTGGGGAGTGCGCGGCATCGCGCGGGGTGCGGTCGTCGTGATCGTGTCCGACGGCTGGGACCGCGGTGCACCCAACGTGATAGCGGAGCAGTTGGCGCGGCTCGGCCGCGTCGCGCACCGGATCGTTTGGGTCAACCCGCTCAAGGCGTCACCGGGGTATGCACCCCTCGCGCGGGGCATGGCGGCCGCGCTGCCGTACATCGACGAGTTCGTCGAGGGACATTCGTTGGCCGCGCTCGAGACCCTGGCCGACGTGATGGCCGACGGGGAGGTGGGCAGTGCGAGACATTCTCGATGACATCACCCGATGGGAGGCGGGCGGCCACCGTGTGGCGCTCGCACGCGTCATCGGTACCGACGGCTCGAGCCCGCGCGATCCGGGCGCGGCGATGGCAGTGAACGATGCCGGCGAGGTCGTGGGCTCCGTGTCGGGTGGTTGTGTCGAGGGTGCGGTCGTGCGGGAGGCATTGCGGGTGCTCCTGGGAGAGCGCGATCGGGGCGTGATCTCCTTCGGCTACTCCGACGACGAGGCGTTCGCGGTGGGTCTCACGTGCGGTGGCACGATCCATCTCTTTGTCGAGCCGGTCGACTGGTAATGCCGTATGGGTGAGGTGTTCGACCGCCTGCGCGTCGCGCTCGAAGCCGGACGGCCGATCGCGCTGGCGACCGTTATCGAAGGTCCTTCGCTGGGGGCGAAGCTCCTCGTGGAGCAAGACGCCGAGCCACTCGGCTCGCTCGGGGAAGCCGGTCTCGACCGCGTCGTCGCGCGCGATGCGCTCGGAGAGCTCGAGAGCGGGGCCACGGTCACACGCCACTACGGCGCCCACGGCGAGGCACGCGAGCGCACGGTGTCGGTGTTCATCGAGTCGTTCGCCCCGCCACCGCGGATGATCATCTTCGGCGCCGTCGATTTCACCGCCGCGTTGGCCCGCGTCGCGAAGGTGCTCGGCTTTCACGTCACGGTGTGCGATGCCCGGGCGGTGTTCGCGACCGTGCAACGGTTTCCGATGGCGGACGACGTCGTCAACGAATGGCCCGACCGCTACCTCGCGACCGTGGCCGAACGCCTCGGACCGCGAGACGCGGTGTGCGTGCTCACGCACGACGCCAAGTTCGATGTGCCGGCGATTGTGGCTGCGTGCGCGACCGCGGTGGGGTACCTGGGCGCGATGGGATCCCGGCGCACCCATGAGGAGCGTGTGGCGCGTTTGCGGGAGGCCGGGCTCGACGACGACGATCTGGCCCGCGTGATGGCGCCGATCGGGCTCGACATCGGGGCCCGCACGCCCGAAGAGACGGCGGTTGCCATCTGCGCCGAGATCATCTCGTCGCGGACGGGCCACGCGGCGGCGTCATTGCGCGACACTTCGGGCCCAATCCACGGTTGAGGAGCCCGCATGGATCTCGGCATCAACGGACGGCGCGCCGCGGTCGCCGCGGCATCACGAGGCCTCGGCTTCGGCTGCGCGCAGGCACTCGCCGCCGAGGGCGTACAGGTCGCGATCTGTGGCCGCGACGCTGAGCGCATCCAGACCGCGGCGGCGAAGATCGGAGCACGAGCGACGCCGATCGTCGCCGACGTGAGCACTGCAGCCGGCGCAACCGAGTTTGCGCAGGCAGCGCGTCAGGCCCTCGGTGGTGTGGTCGACATCCTGGTGGCCAACGCCGGCGGCCCGCCGTTCGGCAACTTCGCCTCGATCGATCTCGACCAGTACGCCGCCGCGTTCGAGCTGAACTGTCTCTCCACGATCGCGATGTGCGAGGAGCTCGTGCCCGACATGCAGCAACG
>DASVIY010000084.1:0-16019 GCA_036386195.1 Acidimicrobiia bacterium
GCTGGCACCGCTCGGCAAGCTGTGCGACCGTCGGGTCGCCGCGTTCTATGGCGGTACCTCGATGGACCCGCAGATCCGCGCCCTCGAAAAGGGTGTCGACGCCGTCATCGGCACGCCGGGACGGCTCATCGACTTGATCGAGCGCAAGGAGCTGTCGGTCGCGGGCGTCGAGGTGCTCGTGCTCGACGAGGCCGATCGCATGGCCGACATGGGCTTCATGCCCCAGGTACAGAAGATCCTGCATCGCATCGAAGTCGAGCATCAGACGATGCTCTTCTCGGCGACGCTCGACGGCGCGGTCAAGCGGCTCGTCTCGCGCTACATGCACGACCCTGTTCATCACGAGGTCCTCTCGGAAGAGACAACGGTCGACGAGATGGAGCACCGGTTCCTCCTGGTGCACCAGATGGACAAGGTGAAGGTCGCGGCGGCGATCGCGGAAGGCGCCGAGCGCACGCTCATCTTCGTGCGCACCAAGCGCGGCGCCGATCGGCTCGTCCTCCAGCTCAAGCGGGAAGACGTGCGTGCCGGCGCGATCCACGGCGACCTCCGGCAGGGCGCACGTGAGCGTGCGCTGGCCGACTTCTCGTCGGGCAAGGTGCGCGTGCTCGTGGCCACCGACGTGGCGGCGCGCGGCATCCACGTCGACGGCGTCGACGTCGTGCTGCATTACGACCCGCCCGAAGACGAGAAGGCGTACCTGCACCGCTCCGGCCGCACCGCGCGAGCGGGCGAGGTCGGCGTCGCCGTCACGATGATGCTCTACAACCAGGAGAACGTCGTCCGCCTGATCCAGAAGCGGCTTCGTATCGACGAGCCCATCGAAGAGGTGTTCTCCAACGACCCGCGTCTTCGCGACGTGCACGCGTGGAAGCACGACAAGGTCGCCGCCACCGCGTAACACCGGGTCGTCAGCTGTGCTCGGACTCGCGTTCGCGTTCGTGCCCGCCGTTTTGACCATTGCCCGCCGGACGGATCACCTCGACGTGAACCTGCGGCATCGGCGGCTCGAGCACTTGGATCATGCCGCGCCGGCGCGCCTGTTCGAGATCGCGTTGCAGAGCGAGCCGGCGCTTGCGTCGACGCTTGACGGCACGCCGGCGGAGCAGCAGGAGCGCGAGGAGTGCCAGCAGGCCGGCCGCGATGAGCCGCGGCAGCGAGAGCCAACCGCTGCCTGACGCGCCGGTGCGCGTCGCCGGAGTCTTGGTCGCGCTCGCCGACGGAGCTCGCCGCCGCGTGCTCCCGGCGGCGGCTTTCGAACCGGGCCTCGATGCCGGCGGGGTCGCCGTCTGCGTTGCGCCCAGCACCTGCGCTCCAGCCGCATCGGCGCGCCCGAGCGCGCGGGGAAGGTTGCCCCACGCGTCGGCGCGGGCCTGCGCGGTGAGCACTCGCGGCGCGGGGATCTTCTCGCCGGTGCCGCGGGCGTTGGGTGCCGACCGGAATCCGGCGTCGAGCAGGCCCTGCGCGAACTTGTACGTGTCGAAGTAGCCGAGCACGACCGCGATCATCGTGCGGCCATCTCTGGTCGCGGACGCCACCAACGTACGGCCGGCCCTGTCGGTGAAGCCCGTCTTCATACCCGTCGCGCCCGGATACAGCGACAGCATCAGGTTCTCGTTCTTGATGACGTGCCCGATGTTGCCCGGCCCGGTGAACTCGAACTTCTGGAGCGTCATGCTCTGCGCGAGCTCCGGCACCGACAATGCGTTGCGGGCCACGACGGCGAGGTCGAAAGCGCTCATCATGTCGCCGAAGCCGAAGCCCTGGTCGTTGTCGAGGCCGGCCGGGTCACCGAAGTGGCTCTCGCGCAAGCCGAGCTTCTTGCCGGTCTGATTCATCGTCGCGGCGAAGCTCTCGAGCGAGCCCGACGCGTTCTCGGCAAGCGCGTAGGCGGCGTCGTTGGCCGAAACGAGCAGCAATGACTTGATCGTGTTGTCGACGTTCCACAGCTCGCCCGCTTGCATGTTGATCTTGCGCGAAGGCACACCCGCGGCGCGGGCGCTGACCGTGAGCGGGGCGCTCATCGGCAACGTTTGGAGCGCCGTGACGGCGGTCATGAGCTTCACCGTGCTCGCAGGGGGAAGCGATGCGTGCGGGTTGGACGCGTCGATCACTGCACCGGAGTCGGCATCGACGATGATCCACGCCTTCGGTGGGGCGCCCGCCGGGCTGCTGTTGGCCGCGGGCGTCCGAGCATCGGCCGGCGTGGCGAGAGCCAACGCGAGCGCGACGAGAACAAGAAGACACCCCGGCAGTGCCCGGATCGGGCGTGACATGTGGCGTCAGCGTAGGGGAGGCCGAACGGCGGACCTCGGACTGGGCGCCACAGAATCGGTCCGGGTCGGTCAGAGTCGCTGGCTAGGGTGGCTGCCGTGACTCCCCGTAGCGACCGCATCTCGCAGAGGATCGCGGCCATCACCGAATCGGCGACGCTCGCCGTCGACGCGAAGGCCAAGGCGTTGCAAGCAGCGGGTGAGCCGGTCATCGGTTTCGGTGCCGGCGAGCCCGACTTTCCCACGCCCGCGCACATCTGCGAAGCCGCCGCGGCCGCATGTCGCGAACCGCGCGCACACCACTACACCCCTGCGGGAGGATTGCCGGAGCTGCGCGCAGCGATCGCGGTCAAGACCAAGCGCGACTCGGGCTTCGACTGCCGCGCCGAGCAGGTGCTCGTGACCAACGGGGCGAAGCACGCGGTCTACAACGCGTTCGAGACGCTGCTCGATCCCGGCGACGAGGTGCTGCTTCTCGCGCCGTACTGGACGACGTACCCCGAAGCCGTCGCGCTTGCCGGCGGCAGGCCGGTGGTCCTGTCGACGACCGAGGCCACAGGTTTCCGGGTGACGGTGGCGCAACTCGAAGCGGCGCGCACGCCGCGAACCAAGGCGCTGATGTTCGTCTCGCCCAACAACCCGACCGGCGCGGTGTACCCGCCGGAGGAAGTCGAGGCGATCGGGCGCTGGGCCGTGGAGCATGGCGTCTGGGTCGTCACCGACGAGATCTACGAGCACCTGACCTATGGCGACCACCAGTTCACCTCGATGCCGGCGCTCGTGCCGGAGCTGGCCGACACCTGTGTCGTCATCAACGGCGTCGCCAAGACCTATGCGATGACCGGCTGGCGCGTGGGTTGGATGATCGGTCCCACCGACGTGATCAAGGCCGCGACCAACTTTCAGTCGCACACCACGTCCAACGTCGCCAACGTGTCGCAGCTGGCAGCGCTCTCGGCGGTGAGCGGCGACTTGGAAGCCGCGGGCGAGATGCGTACCGCGTTCGATCGGCGCGGCACCACGATGCACCGCATGCTCGACGCGATCCCCGGCGTCACCTGCATCGAGCCACAAGGCGCGTTCTACTGCTTCCCCTCGTTCGCGGGCGTGCTCGGACGCGAGGTCGCGCATCACACGCCGCGCACCTCGCTGGAGCTGAGTGAGGTGTTGCTCGACGAGGCGAAGGTGGCGGTGGTACCGGGCGAGGCATTCGGCGCGCCGGGATACGCGCGTCTGTCGTTCGCGCTGGGTGACGACGATCTCGTCACGGGCATCGAGCGCATCGCGGCGCTGCTGGGCGCATGACCCAACGAGTGCTCGTCACCGAGCAGCTGGCCGCGAGTGGGCTCGACGCGATGCGGGCCGCCGGGCTCGAGGTCGACGTGGAGCTCGGCTTGACACCCGAGGAGCTCGTCGGCGCGGTGCCGGGCGCGCATGCGATCGTGATCCGCAGCGCGACACAAGTGACATCGGCCGTGCTCAAGGCCGCGAGCGACCTCGTCGTCGTCGGACGGGCCGGCATCGGCCTCGACAACGTCGACGTGGAAGAGGCCACCCGTCGCGGTGTGATGGTCGTGAACGCGCCGCAGAGCAACGTGCTGTCGGCCGCCGAGCACACGATCGCGTTGATGCTCGCGCAGGCCCGCAACATCCCCCAGGCCGATCGCGACTTGAAAGCCGGCGCCTGGAATCGCAGCCGCTGGCAAGGCGTCGAGTTGCACGGCAAGACGCTCGGCATCGTCGGTCTCGGACGCGTCGGCGTGCTCGTGGCCCAGCGCGCTCTGGCGTTCGGGATGCATCTCGTCGCGTACGACCCGTACGTCAGCAACGACCGTGCCCGCCAGCTCGGCGTGCAACTCCTTCCTGCGCTCGACGAGGTCGTGCGGGAGGCCGACTTCCTCACCGTGCACCTGCCGAAGACGCCCGAGACCCTCGGGCTCATCTCCGCCGACCTGCTCGCCAAGGCCAAGCCCACGTTGCGGATCATCAACACGTCACGCGGCGGGATCGTCGACGAAGCGGCGCTCGCGTCCGCAGTTGCCGACGGCCGCATCGCCGGCGCGGCGCTCGACGTGTTCGCGGCCGAGCCGACCACCGAGTCGCCGTTGTTCGCTCTCGATCCGGTGGTCGTGACACCGCATCTCGGCGCGTCCACGGCGGAAGCGCAGGACAAGGCCGGTCAGACGATCGCCGACCAGGTGGTGCTCGCGTTGCGGGGCGAGTTCGTGCCGTTCGCCGTGAACCTCGCGGCGAAGGAGGCCAACGCCACGGTGCAGCCGTTCCTGCCGTTGGTCGAACGACTCGGCCGCCTGTTCACCGCGCTCGCCGGTGGTGCGGTCGACGCGCTCGAGCTCACCTACGAAGGTCAGATCGCCGACTACGACTGTCGCGTGTTGACGCTCGGTGCCCTGAAGGGCGTGTTGGGCCCGGTCATCGACGAACCGGTGACGTTCGTGAACGCGCCGCAGCTCGCGGAGGAGCGCGGTCTGAGCGTGCGCGAGACCACGTCGTCATCGGTGCGCGACTACGTCAACCTCGTCACGCTGCGGGGCCGGCGCGGCGGCCGTCAGGTGCACGTGTCGGGCACGCTCGCCGGTACACACGAGGCGCCCCGGATCGTGGCGCTCGACGACCACATCGTCGACTTGCCGCCGTCGCGTTACATGCTCGTCGTGCACAACGACGACCGTCCCGGCATGATCGGCAAGGTGACGTCCGCGCTCGGGGATGCCGGCGTCAACATCGCCGACATCCACGTGGGCCGCGGCCCCACGGGTGACGCCGCGCTGATGGTGCTCTCCACCGACCAGGCCGTGCCGGCGCCGGTGCTCGAGCAGCTCAACGCGTCCGACGGCATCCAGACCGCACAGGGCATCGAGCTCGACTGAGCCGGTGACCGCGCGTCAGGGACGGGCGATCCCGTAGATCGCCACCGCGTTGCCGTCGAGGTCCGAGGTCGGCACCTATCGCCGCGAATTACCGCTTTACCGGGCGGAGACCGTCAGCCTCGGCGGCAGCGGTATCGGCGTAACACCGGTCGGCGCGTGTGCGGTCGTACGCCGCGCCACCGGGCACGTGGTAGATCCCGCTTGCCAGCTTGGCCTTGATCGGATGCGTCGTCGGACACGCCCCGTCGGTGGCGTCGATGGACGTCGCGACGAGGTCGTTTGCGCGGGCTCCCGCCGACTCTTCGTGTGACGGCGCCGCCTGAGGTTGCGGCGGATACGGGAACGGCTGGTGTTCCCACGTGATCGTCGACGGTTGCGAGCGACTCTGGAACGCGCGCCAGATCGCGTAGCCGACGGCCGCCAGTATCCCGAGCCCGAGCATCTTGCGAACGAGTTTCGTCACCGCGTGCACCTCCTGTGCGCGGGGAGTCTCGCACGTCGCGGCGAATTGGTTTGACTTGGGCGGCGCTGCCTGTAAGGTAATTGGTTCATGACCAAGGAACTGCACCCCCGGCACCTGCTCCTTACCTAGCGGCGAGCACCCCTTCGGTGCTCGCGGACGCCTCCTCGTGCCTTCAGGCCGAGGGGGTTTTTCGTTGCGAAACTTGAATCGGAGACTGCGATGGACACGGTGAAGATCTTTGACACGACGCTGCGGGACGGCGAGCAGTCGCCCGGCATCTCCCTCGACGTCGCCGAGAAGCTGGAGATCGCCGAGCAACTCGCCAACCTCGGTGTCGACATCATCGAGGCCGGCTTCCCGATCGCGAGCGACGGCGACTTCGACGCGGTCGAGGCCATCGCCAAGTCCGTGAAGGGTTCGACGATCGCCGCGCTCTCGCGCACCGGATTCAAGGACGTCGACCGGGCGTGGGAGGCGGTGCGGCGCGCGGAGCAGCCGCGCCTGCACGTCTTCATCGCCACGTCGGCGATCCACATGAAGAAGAAGCTGCGTATGACCGAAGACCAGGTCAAGGCGGAGGCGGCGGCCGGTGTGGCCCGGGCGAAGAGCTATTGCGACGACGTCGAGTTCTCACCCGAGGACGCCAGCCGCTCCGAGGTCGACTTCATGTGCGAAGTGTCGCAGCTGGCCGTCGACAACGGCGCCACCACCCTCAACATCCCCGACACGGTCGGCTTCGGCATGCCCGAGGAGTTCGGCGAGCTGATCGCGTACGTCCTCGAGCGCGTGCACGGCGACTACATCGTCTCCACCCACTGTCACGACGACCTCGGTCTCGCGGTCGCCAACTCGCTCGCAGGGGTCAGGGCCGGCGCGCGACAGGTGGAGTGTGCGATCAACGGGCTGGGGGAGCGCGCGGGCAATGCCGCGCTCGAAGAAGTCGTCATGGCGATCAAGACGCGTCGCGACTTCTTCAGCGCGCTCGAAACCCGGGTGCGCACCGAGGAGCTGGCGCGCACGTCACGCATCGTCGCCCGGCTCACCGGTTATCCGGTGCAGTACAACAAGGCGGTTGTCGGACGCAACGCGTTCGCGCACGAGGCCGGCATCCATCAGCACGGCGTCCTCGAGGACCGCGAGACCTACGAGATCATCGACGCGGGCACCGTGGGCCAGCAGGCGGCGCAGATCGTGCTGGGCAAGCACTCGGGTCGCCACGCCTTCGCCGACACGCTGGCGAAGATGGGCATCAGGGTGCAGGGCGACGCACTCAACGCCGCGTTCACCCGCTTCAAGGAGCTCTCCGACCGCAAGGTCGAGATCACCGAAGCCGACCTGGAGGCGATCGTCGTCGAGGAGCTGGGCACGAGCCTCGTGCACCGGTTCAGCATGGTCAGCCTCGACGTGCACGGCGGCACGCTGGCAACGCCGAGCGCGACGGTCGTGCTCAACGACAGCGAGTCGGGCACCAAGATCGACGCGACCGGCGACGGCAACGGCATGATCGACGCCGTGATCGCCGCGATAGCCGCGGCCACCGGCGTGTCAGGCACGGTGATCGACTTCAAGGTGTCGTCGGTGACCGGTGGCGGCGACGCGCTCGGCGACGTCGTGATCCAGCTCGACGTCGGTGGGTTGAAGGCCGCCGGCCGTGGTGTGTCCACCGATGTCGTCGAAGCGTCTGCACGCGCGTACCTCAACGCGGTCAACCGCATCGTCCGCATGCGCGAGCGCGGTGACCAACGCGACCCCGACGTCGGCCCATGACCCCAAACCGTTTGTGCAAAAGTGGCCCCTATAGGGCGCGCTCGCGCACAAACGCTTGTGGTTGCTGCCGTCGTGACTGACGCGTCGGCGGTCAATCAACCGGTGAACCGGTGGACGGAAGCGGTGTGGGCGCAGCGGTACCTGTCGGAACGCGACGGCATCCCGCATCGCGTCGAGGGGCTGGCGGTGCTGCTCGAGGTGTTGCCCGCGACGTCAGTGCGTGTGCTCGACCTCGGCACCGGCGATGGCGACACGCTCGCCATGGTGCTCGACGCGCGCCCCGGCGCGACCGGTATGGGCGTCGATTTCTCGGCGGAGATGCTCGGCCGGGCCCGGGAGCGCTTTGCGGACGAGCCGCGGGTGGAGATCGTCGAACATGACCTCGACATGCCGCTTCCCCGCTCGTGGGGCAGCTTCGACCTCGTCGTGTCGAGCTTCGCGATCCACCACTGCATCGACCGGCGCAAACACGCGCTCTACGGCGAGGTGTTCGACCGGCTCACACCCGGCGGCACGTTCCTCAACCTCGAGCACGTGGCGTCGGCGACGCCTGAGCTGCACGAGCAGTTCCTCGACGCGATCGGCAGGACGCCTGCGACCGATGACCCGTCCAACAAGCTCGCCCCGGTGGAGACACAGTTGGAGTGGTTGCGCGAGATCGGCTTCGACCAGGTCGAGTGCTACTGGAAGTGGCGTGAGCTCGCGCTCTTCGGGGGTGTCACGCCCCGGTCGTGATCGTCGGGCTCCAGCTCGGCCGCTCGGCCTCGTACGCGGTGATGTCGGCCTCGTGCGTGAGCGTGATGCCGATGTCATCCAGGCCGTGCAGGATGCGGTGATGGGTGTGGTCGTCGAGCTCGAACGGCTCGTCGAGGTCGATGGCCGGCACCGCGACCCGCCGGTCGACGACGTCGACCACGATCTCGATCGTGTGATCGGCCTCGACCGCGCGCATGATCCGCTCGATCACCGGCTGCGGGAGCTCGACGGCCACGAGCCCGATCTTGTGGCAGTTGTTGCGGAAGATCTCGGAGAAGCTCGGAGCCAGCACCGCACGAAACCCGTAGTCCTGCAACGACCACGCGGCATGCTCGCGTGAGGAGCCGATGCCGAAGCTCGGGCCGGCCACGAGAATCTCCGCGCCTTCGTACTGCTCCTGGTTGAGGACGAAGTCGGAGCTCTCACGCCATTCGGCGAACAGTCCCTCGCCGAAGCCGGTGCGCTCGACGCGCTTCAGCCAGTCGCTCGGGATGATCTGGTCGGTGTCGACGTTGGCGCGATCGAGTGGGACGGCGCGGGCGATGATCTCTCTGACCGGTTCCATCAGTGCAGGTCCTCGGGAGTGGTGAAGTGGCCGGCGATCGCAGTGGCGGCCGCGACCGTGGGTGAGACGAGGTGGGTGCGCCCGCCCTTGCCCTGGCGCCCCTCAAAGTTGCGGTTCGATGTCGACGCGCAGCGTTCGCCCGCGGCCAGCTTGTCGGGGTTCATGGCCAGGCACATCGAGCACCCGGCTTCGCGCCACTCGAAACCGGCGGCCGTGAACACCTGGTCGAGACCCTCGGCCTCGGCCTCGGCTTTGACCTTCATCGAACCGGGCACGACGAGCGCGCGCATCCCGTCCTTCACTCGGCGACCACGCGTCACGTCGGCGGCGGCCCGCAGGTCTTCGATGCGCGAGTTGGTGCACGACCCGATGAACACGGTGTCGACGGCGATGTCGCGAATCGCGGTACCCGCTTTCAGGCCCATGTACAGCAGGGCGCGTTGGGCCGATTCGCGTGCGACGGGGTCGGCGAAGGTCGCCGGATCCGGCACGACGTCGTCGATGGTCGCAGTCTGCGCCGGGTTCGTGCCCCAGCTCACCGACGGCCGCAGCGCCGCCGCGTCGAGGACCACCTCCTTGTCGAACGCCGCGTCGTCATCGGTGGGCAGTGCCCGCCACGCGTCGAGCGCGCGCTCCCAGTCGGCGCCCTTCGGCGCATGGGGACGGCCCTCGAGGTACGCGAAGGTCGTGTCATCGGGCGCGACCATGCCGGCACGCGCGCCCGCCTCGATCGACATGTTGCACACGGTCATGCGGCGCTCCATCGAGAGCGCGCGGATCGCCGAGCCGCGGTACTCGATGATCGAGCCGATACCGCCACCGGTGCCGAGCCGGGCGATGATCGACAGCACCACATCTTTTGCCGTGACGCCGGCCGGCAGGTCGCCGTCGACCGTGACCGCCATCGTGCCCGGCTTCTCCTGGGGGAGCGCCTGCGTGGCGAGCACGTGCTCGACCTCGCTGGTGCCGATGCCGAACGCAAGCGCGCCGAACGCGCCGTGCGTCGACGTGTGGCTGTCGCCGCACACGATCGTGAGCCCGGGCTGGGTGAGCCCCTGCTCGGGTCCGATCACGTGCACGATGCCCTGACCGGGATCACCCATCGGGTAGAGGCGGATGCCGAACTCGGCGCAGTTGCTCCGCAGCACGTCCATCTGCTTCGCGGAGATCGGATCCTTCACCGGCTGATCGATGTCGGTGGTGGGCACGTTGTGATCCATCACCGCGAGCGTGAGGTCGGGCCGGCGCACGGTGCGCCCGCTCAAGCGGAGGCCGTCGAACGCCTGGGGCGACGTGACCTCGTGCACGAGGTGCAGATCGATGTAGAGCAGGTCGGGCTCGCCGCCGGCGCGATGCACGACGTGGCGTTCCCACACCTTCTCGGAGAGCGTCTGTCCCATGTTGCGCCTCATTCGAGCAGATGGCGGGTGTCTCACTATATGAGACGCTAGTATCGAGATATGGACAGTGTAGGAGGACGGCGGGCGGCCCGCAAACTCGATGCGGTCGTGAGCGGCGTGGGCGTGGTCGACAAGGCGGTCGCCATCCTGGGCGCGGTGGCGGAGCTCGGCATGGCAAGCCTCAACGATCTTGTTGAAGCGACCGGGTTCGCGCGCCCCACCGTGCACCGCCTCGCGGTGGCGCTCGAGGACCACGCGCTCCTCGGGCGCGACGCGAGCGGGCAGTTTCACCTCGGCCTGCGGTTGCTCGCATGGGGCGCGCGCGCCGGGACCGCGGTGGAGCTCGTCGATGCGGCGCGACCGATCCTCGCGGAGCTGCGCGACGCAACGGGCGAGTCGGCGCAGCTCTACGTGCGCGAGGAGGACCGGCGCGTGTGCGTCGCCGCATCGGAGCGCCCGAGCGGGTTGCGCGACACGGTGCCGATCGGTGCGTCGCTTGCACTGACCGCCGGCTCGGGTGCGAGCGTGCTCGTCGCGTGGGCCGACGATGCCGATCGTTTCGGTCTCCCGCCGGCTCGGTTGGCTTCGGTGCGACGCCGCGGGTGGGCGGCGAGTGTGGGGGAGCGCGAGCCGGGCGTCGCCAGCGTGAGCGCGCCGGTGCGCGATCCGTCCGGCGCGGTCGTGGCCGCGATCAGTGTGAGTGGGCCGATCGATCGCCTCGGCCGTCAACCGGGGCGACGCCTCGCGGCGCGCGTGCAAGCGGCCGCGAAAGCGCTCGAACGGCGCGTCTGGACCGGCTGAGACCCGGTTGACCGAGCTCCGACTCGGGGTGCCAGCGTGGCTTCACTCTCGTGTAACAGAGGTGAAACATACCGGCCGTACCGTCGTTGCCATGGACGTCGTCCTCGTGCGCTGGCCCGAAGAGCACGACCGTTTGGAAGAGCTTCGGGCCACCGGCTTGCCTCGCCTGCTGCTCGTCGGGCCCGACGAGCAGCCACCGCAACCGACCGATGCGCTCGAGGACTGGATCCGGCTGCCGGCCGACGACGGCGACATGCGGGTACGGGTGGCGACCCTCGAGTCCCGGGTGAGCGGCGACCAGGTCAGGCCCGAGGTCGACAGCGATGGCTTGCTGCGCTTTCGCGGAGGCTGGGTGTCGCTCTCGCCGGTCGAGCGCGCGCTCGCAGCCGCGCTGATCGATCGTTTCGGCGCGGTCGTGGGTCGTGACTCGTTGGCACGCCGAGCGTGGACGGGCGGCGCGCCGACCCGCAACGCGCTCGATGTGCACGTGCTCCGGCTGCGGCGCCGGATCGCTCCGCTCGGGCTCGAGGTGCGCACCGTGCGCGCGCGCGGCTATCTCCTCCAGAGCCTTGCGCCCAATGGCAACAACGCGCACGAATGAAGCGCACAACATGCGCTCGATGAGCGGTAGACGCCACTGACCGGTCGAGTCATGCCACGCTGAACGCCATGAAGCTCGGCGTCGACACCGGGGGCACGTTCACCGACCTGGTGACCGACGCCGGCGCGGTGGCCAAGGTCTGCTCCACACCCGACGATCCGGCAGCGGCCGTGCGCGACGCAATCGCCGCGGCGGTGCCGGCCGGTGCACGGGCCGAGTTGCTGGCACACGGCACGACCGTGGCGACCAACGCGCTGCTGCAGCGCCGCGGGGGGAAGGTCGCGCTGGTCGCGACCAGGAGCACCGGCGACATCATCGAGATCGCGCGCCAGGTCCGCCCGTCGCTGTACGACCCCTGGGCCGATCGGCCGGCGCCGCTCGTACCCCGCGGGCTCCGGTTCGAGGTCGGAGGGCGTCTCGACGCCCGCGGGCACGAGATCGAGCCGCCGGCGCTCGACACACTCGAGTTGTTCGCCCCCGACGTCGACGCGGTGGCCGTCTGTCTGCTGCACGCCGACCTGAACGCTGCGCACGAACGCGCCGTCGCGCAGGCGCTTCGCGCCGCGGGATTCGACGTGACGTGTTCGCATGACGTCTCGCCCGAGATGCGGGAGTACGAACGCATGGTCACCACGGTCGCGAACGCGATGCTGCGGCCGGTCTGCCGTTCCTACGTACGCAACCTCGTCGCGCTCGCCGACGAGGTGCTGGTCATGACGTCGGCCGGTGGCCTGATGCCTGCGGTGCAAGCGGCGGAGCTCCCCGCATCGCTGCTGCTGTCGGGTCCGGCGGGCGGCGTCCGCGCCGCGGCCGAGCTGGCGAACGCGTGCGGACTGCCGGACGCCGTGAGCTTCGACATGGGCGGCACCAGCACCGACGTGTGCCTGGTTCAGGGTGGCATGCCCGCGCCGGCGCCGTCGCGAACGGTCGCGGGCTTTCCGATCCGGTTACCGGCGCTCGACATCCACACGATCGGCGCGGGTGGAGGTTCGATCGCGCGGCTGGATGCCGGGGGCGCGCTGCTGGTCGGCCCGGAGAGCGCCGGCGCGACGCCGGGGCCGGCGTGTTACGGGCGCGGCGGGGAGGCGCCCACGGTCACCGACGCCGACTTCGTGCTCGGCCGTATACCGCGCGAAGCCGCGTTCTCCGATCTCGGCTCGTTGAACGCACCCGCGGCTCGTTCGGCGCTGGAGCAGGCCGGAGTCTCGGCCGACGGAGTTATTGCCGTCGTCGACGCGGCAATGCAGCGTGCGGTCCGCTCGGTGACCGTCGAGCGCGGCGTTGACCCTCGCGAGCTCGCGCTGGTCGCGTTCGGTGGGGCCGGTCCGCTCCACGCATGCGCGGTGGCCGACGCGCTCGCGATGCGTGCCGTCATCGTGCCGCCGCGGGCGGGCGTGTTCTCGGCCGTCGGGCTGCTGTGCTCTCCACGCCAGCGTGAGCTCGTCCGCAGCTGGTCCACGCCCGGCGAGACCGACGGCCTGGCGGACGCGCTCAGCGCCCTCGGGCAGGAGGCGATAGCGCTCGTGGGCGGCGATGCTGCCGGAGCCGAGACCTTCGTCGACTGCCGCTACGCGGGACAGAGCCACGAGCTCACCGTCGCGACGGTCGACGCGTTCCACGACGAGCACGCGCGGCGCAACGGCTACGCGCGCGCCGACGCCCCGATCGAGGTCATCGCGCTGCGCGCACGCGCCCGCCGCGACGCGCCACTCGACATCGAGGCGCTCCCGGAAGTCGTTCGTCGCCGGGTCGTCGGTCCACAGGTCGTCGCCGAAGCCGACTGCACGGTCTGGGTGCCCGACGGCTGGACGGCCGAGCCCGGCCCGCTCGGCGCCTGGATCCTCGGGCGGAGCGTGGGTCGATGAGGCTCGACCCCGCGTCGTTGCAGGTGCTGATCTCGCGCCTCGTCGGCATTGCCGAAGAGATGGGCGGCGTGCTGCGCCGCGCCGCATACAGCCCCAACATCAAGGAGCGCGCCGACTGCTCGGCCGCGTTATTCGCCGCCGGCGGCGAGCTGCTCGTGCAGGCGGAGCACATTCCCGTGCATCTCGGCTCGATGCCGGCTGCCGTGCGCGCCGCGATCGACGCAACATTGGATGATGGGGTGCGGCCCGGTGAGCAGATCGTGCTCAACGACCCGTTCGCCGGGGGCACGCACCTCAACGACGTCACCCTCGTGGCGCCGTGCTTCGTCGACGACCGGCTCGTCGGCTGGGCCGCGAACCGCGCGCACCACGCAGACCTCGGCGGCATTGCGCCCGGCTCGATGCCGCCCGAAGCGCTCGAGATCGACCAGGAGGGATTGCGACTCCCGCCGATGCTCCTGACGGCCGCTGTGGAAGCGAGGTTCGCGTCGAGCTCGCGCACGCCCGACGAGCGGCGCGGTGATCTCGACGCCCAGAAGGGCGCGAACCGGCTCGGTGTCGAGCGCCTCGCCGGGCTGGCTCGTCGCCTCGGCGCCACCGCGCCCGACGCGTTCGCCGAGATCATCGACTACGGCGAGCGCCGCATGCGCGCCGCGCTCGTCGAGCTGCCCGACGGCGAATGGCGCTTCGACGACGTGCTCGACTCAGCGGGTCCCCGCCCCGACCAACAGCAATCGACACCGGTCGTCGTGACGTTGCGCATCGCCGGTGACACCGCGACCTTCGACTTCACCGGTACGGGGGCGCAGCGTCCGGGCAACGTCAACGCGGTCGAAGCAGTGACCGTGAGCGCGGTCGCCTTCGCGTTGCGGTGTGCGACCGACCCGACGATCCCGGCGAACGGTGGGGCCACGCGGCCGGTCACGGTGCTGGCACCGGCCGGCACGGTTGTCGCCGCGCAACCGCCGGTCGCGGTGGGCGCGGGAAACGTCGAGGTGAGCCAGCGCGTCGCCGACGTCTGCCTCGGTGCGCTCGCGAACGCCGTACCCGACCGGCTCGGCGCCGCGAGCCAAGGCACGATGAACAACGTCATGCTCGGCGGCGACACGTGGGTGTACTACGAGACGATCGGCGGCGGCCAGGGTGGCCGGCCCGGGCGCGCCGGCATGAGCGGCGTGCACACCAACATGACCAACACGCGTGACACGCCGATCGAGGCACTCGAGCGCGCCTTGCCGGTACGAGTCCGCGTGTACGCGCTGCGCGGGGGGAGCGGTGGTACCGGGCGCTGGTCGGGCGGCGACGGGATCCGGCGCGACCTGGAGCTCCTCACACCGGCGACGGTGTCGCTCGTGACCGAGCGGCGCACGAGCCGGCCGTGGGGGCTGGCGGGTGGCGACCCGGGCGCGACGGGCGAGAACTGGTTGTTGCGCGGCGGCGTCGAGGCGACGGCTGAGCGCGTCGCCGACAAGGTGACACTGGAGCTGCAGCCGGGCGACGTGCTGCGCATCCTGACGCCCGGCGGCGGCGGCTGGGGAACCCGCGGCTGAGGAACGTCAGTCGAGGGAGCGGACGCTCACGACTTCCACTTCGAACGCGCGGCTCGGGCCGTCGTAATTCACGACCTCGCCCGGCGCGTGGCCGACGAGCGCCTGACCGAGCGGCGAGCTCGTCGACAGGACGTCGAGCTCCGGATGCCGCTCCTCGATGGAACCCACGAGGTACGACATCGTGCCTTCGTCGTCGTCCATGCGAATCTCGACGACGGTGCCCGGCGCGACAACATCGCCTGATGTCCCTTCGACGACGATCGCGTGCTTGAGGAGCTGCTCGAGCTGGCGGATACGCGCCTCGTTGTGGCCCTGCTCGTTCTTCGCCGCGTCGAAGTCGGCGTTCTCACGAATGTCACCGTGCTCGCGTGCCTTTTCGATCCACGCCGAGATTTCCTTGCGCCCTTTGTTGGAGCGCTCCTCGAGCTCGTCCTGCAGGCGCTGCTGCGCCTCGGATGACAGGTGCGGCTGTTCGGGTCGTTCCATATGACGAAGATACTTGCCGCGGCGGTGGACACTGACGATGCCGTTACTCGTTTGACAGTGCTCGTCCGGAATGGGAACCTGATGGCCCTATGTGTGACGGATCGACCACCGCGCGCCACGACGCCACCGACGATCGTCTCGACGACGGCTTCGGCGTCATCGTTATTTTGTAGCGGGCGCCGGCACCCGGCGTTCGCTCCTCGACCGTCCACTTCGGTGGGCGGTTTTTCATTGCCCGACTCTCCACTCGACCCATCGAACCCGCATCAGACCAACAGCAAGCCGAAGCAGACAGGAACACCGTGACCTACAGGATCGGCATCATCGGCGGTGACGGCATCGGCCCCGAGGTCGTTGCGGAAGCCGAGAAGGTGCTGCGCGCCGCAGGCGTCGATCATGAGGCGGTGCCGTTCGACCTCGGCGGGGCGCGCTATCTCGCGACCGGCGACGTGTTGCCTGACGCGACACTCGACGAGATCCGCACCCTCGATGCCGTGTTGCTCGGCGCAGTCGGCACTCCCGACGTGCCGCCCGGTGTGCTCGAGCGGGGCCTGCTGCTTAGGTTGCGGTTTGCCCTCGACCTCTACATCAACCTCCGGCCGTT
>DASVIY010000085.1:0-5220 GCA_036386195.1 Acidimicrobiia bacterium
CACCACGAGCCGCTTGCCGCGGATGTTCTCGACGAGCGGGTTGAGCTTCACCCGCACGCCCTGGTTGCGCTGCTTCTGGCTGGGCTGGATGAACGTGCGGCCGACGTAGCGGTTCTTCACCAGCCCGTCGCCATAGGGGATGAGCGCGGCACGGGCATAACCCTGCGCGGCCGGGATACCCGACTCGGGCACCGGCATCACCATGTCGCCTTCGACCGGCGCCTGGCGCGCGAGCTCCTCGCCCATGCGCTGGCGAGCCGCGTGCACGCTCCGCCCGTAGAGATGCGTGTCGGGACGCGCGAAGTAGACGAACTCGAAGAGGCACAGCTTCGGGTTGGCAGGAGCAAAGCGCTTCGAGCGCACGCCCGACGCGTCGATCATGATCATCTCGCCGGGTTCGACGTCGCGCACGAAGTGCGCGCCCACGATGTCGAGCGCGGCGGTCTCGCTCGCGAGGACCCAACCGCCTTCGGTGCGGCCCAGTACGAGCGGCCGGAAGCCGTGGCGATCGCGCACCCCCATGAGGTGCGCTTCGTCCATGAGCACGAACGAGAAGGCGCCCTCCAGCTCGGGCAGCACCTGCTCGAGCGCAAGCTCGAGGTCACGGCCATCCGAGCGCAGCTCGGAGCCGTAGTCGCGAGCGATCAGCTCGGCGACCAGATCGGAGTCGGTGGTGGAGTCGCCCAAATTGGCGGACGGCGTGAGGCCGGGCAGCATGCCGAGGCGTTCGGCCAGCGCCTCGGTGTTGGTGAGATTGCCGTTGTGGCCGAGCGCGAAGCCGGCGTCGGCGACCGAGCGGTAGACGGGCTGGGCGTTGCGCCAGCTGCTCGAGCCGCTGGTGGAATAGCGCACATGGCCGATCGTCAAGTGGCCCTCGAGCGGAGCGAGGCGTCGCTCGTCGAACACCTGGGTGACGAGGCCCATGTCCTTGACGACGGTGATCGTCTCGCCGTCACTGACCGCGATGCCGGCTGATTCCTGACCGCGGTGCTGGAGCGCGTAGAGCCCGAGGTAGCACAGGTTGGCCACGGGTTGCCCCGGGGCATAGACACCAAAGACGCCGCAAGCCTCGCCGATGTGGCCGTCCATCGCTTCCAGTATCCCATACGCGCCGGCCGATTCGGCATTCCGCTGCGCCGCGGATGCACCTGTTCTCGGCGGCTCGCGCGCACTGCGCGGTGACCACAGCCGGTCAACTAGGTTCGCTCGCGTGGGTGACGGCGAGGCTGGATTCTGCTTGTGGTTCACCGGACTCTCGGGGTCGGGCAAGAGCACGATCGCGGCGATCGTCGCCGACGAGCTGCGCCGCCGGGGCCACCGGGTGGAGTCACTCGACGGCGACGAGGTCCGCGAGCACATGTCGAAGGACCTCGGCTTCTCGCAGGCCGACCGCGACACCAACATTCGCCGGATCGGGTGGGTCGCCGCGCTGCTTGCTCGCAACGGCGTCGTCGCTATCATCGCGGCGATCTCGCCGTATCGTGCCGTCCGCGACGAGGTGCGCGGCAACGTCGAGCATTTCGTCGAGGTGTTCGTCGACACGCCGATCGACATCTGCGAGCAGCGCGACGTGAAGGGGCTCTATGCGAAGGCGCGGGCGGGTCACTTGGAAGAGTTCACCGGTGTCTCGGATCCATACGAGCCGCCGCTTGCGCCCGAGGTACGCGTGGTCACCCATGACCGCGACCCCGCAGCGTCGGCGGCCCAAGTGCTGTCGTACCTGGAAGAAGCGGGGCTTGCCCGTCATGGCCCCGCGCCGCGCGGCTCGTCCCGCTGAGAGGGGTCACGGGTGATCGACCTGCACAGCCACTCGACGGTCTCCGACGGCACCGACCCGCCGGCGGCCATCATCGCCATGGCCGTCGACCGCGCCCTCACCGCCATTGCGCTCACCGACCACGACACGCTCGAACACATTGCGCCGGCACGCGCCGCCGCCGATGAGCTCGAAATCCGCCTCGTGCCGGCGACCGAGATCTCGTGTGCGCTCGACGGTCGGGCTCCGGGCACGTTGCACCTGCTCGTGTACTTCCTCGATGATCCCGACTCGCCGCTCGGTGCCCGTCTTGGTGCGTTGCAGACCGCGCGGCAGTCGCGCAACGTGCTCATCGTCGAGGCGCTGCGCGACAACGGTGTCGACATCACGCTCGACGAGGTGCTCGCAAAGGGGGGCACCGGCACGGTCGGGCGACCGCACATCGCGCAGGTTCTGATGGACAAGGGCGCGGTCAGCTCGATTCAGGAGGCGTTCGATGTGTGGCTGGCAAAAGGCCGGCCGGGGTACCACGAGCGCGAACGGCTCGGCCCCGAAGTCGCGACCGGCCTTGCCCACGAATCGGGCGCCGTGACCGTCGTGGCGCACCCGCTCTCGCTCGGGCTCGACACGACGGAGCTCGACCGCTTCGTCGCCGAGCTCGCCGAAGCCGGGCTCGACGGTCTCGAGTGCGAGTACGGCCGCTACACGCCCGAGGAGCGCGGCGCGCTGTCAGCGCTCGCCGCACGCCACGGCCTCGCACCGACCGGCGGCTCCGACTACCACGGCGACAACAAGCCCGACTTGCAGATCGGCATCGGACAAGGTGACCTCGCGGTGCCCGACGACTTGCTCGAAAACTTGGAGTCGCGCCACCGCGTGCCCTGATCCGAACGCGTTACCGGGTGACCGGGGGCCCGAGTGCAGAGGGAATCGCCGTCTGCCAGGCGTGGGCGGCATCAGCGAGGCTGACATCGAACGCGCCATCGGCGACCAGCCGGTCGCCCGTCGCGTCGCCGAGATCCATCGCCGGCACACGCAGGTCGTAGCACCGCTGCAGCAGGCTCCGCACGTTCGCCGGGTCGACCGAGAAGACCACGCGTGACGCCGATTCCGAGAACCACGCGAGTGCAGGCACCAGGGGCACATCGAAGAACACGCGGAACCCACATGCGCCTGCGATCGCCATCTCTGCCAGGGCGACCGCGAGCCCGCCCTCGGAACAGTCGTGTACACCGACGACGAAGCGGGCTGCAACCAGCTCGCGCACGAGATTGTGGTGGAGCGCAGCCGTGCCGAGGTCGGCGACCGGCGCGCGTCCACCGTCGAGACCGTGTTGCACCGCGGCCCACTCGGAGCCACCGAGCTCGGGGCGGGTGTCGCCCAGCAGCACGATTCGGTTGCCGGCCTGAAGCGCGGCCGGGGGCGGCGCGATCACAAAGGGATCGATGAGGCCGACGACACCCGCGATCGGCGTGGGATCGATGTCGGCGCCGCGCGACTCGTTGTAGAAGCTGACGTTCCCGCCGATCACCGGAATGCCGATCACTTCGCATGCCTCCGACATGCCTTCGACGACTTCGGCGAACTGCCACATCACTTCCGGGTGCTCGGGGTTGCCGAAGTTGAGGCAGTTGACGAGCGCGAGCGGTCGGGCACCGGCGCACGCGACGTTGCGCGCCGCCTCGAGCACCGCGAGTCGACCACCCACGAGGGGGTCGAGCGCGCAAAAGCGCGCGTTGCCGTCGGTGCTGAGCGCGAGCGCGCGCTCGAACCCTTTGAGTCGCAGTACCGCTGCGTCGTTGCCCGGCGGGGTGACCGTGTTGAGAAAGAGCTGATGGTCGTACTGGCGCCACACCCACGACTTGTCGCCGACCGTCGGCGACGCGAGCAGCTCCAGCAACTCGACCGACAGATCGGTGCCGGCGGGGAAACGGGCGCTGAGCACCGGCGCCGGATCCGCCGCTTGACGCGCGTCGAGTGTCGCGGGACGCGCTCGGGGCCGGTCATAGAGCGGACCATCGCCGAGGCTTCCGACGGGTACGTCGGCGAGCGGAAGGGCGTCGTCGGCATTGTCGGGCGCGTCGAACACACCGTCATACACGCGAAAGCGACCAGTCTCGGTGACTCGCCCGACGACGGTGGCCCGGATCTCCCATCGTTCGCACAGCGCGAGCACTTCGTCGAGATCGTCGGGCGTCACGATCGCCAGCATCCGCTCCTGGCTCTCCGACGTCATGATCTCCACGGGCGTCATGCGCGGTGCTCGCGTCGTGACGCGCGCGACGTCGACATCCATCCCGGCGCCCGTCTTCGCGGCTGTCTCCGACGCCGCGCACGCCAGGCCCGCGGCACCGAGGTCTTGGATGCCCACAGCGAGGCCGGCCTCGAGCAACGCGAGGCAGGCCTCGATCAACTTCTTCTCCTCGAACGGATCGCCGACCTGCACCGACGGCCGCTTGTGCTCCGAGCCCTCGTCGAACCCGGCCGACGCCAGCACACTGGCGCCGCCGATGCCGTCGCGCCCGGTCGACGCGCCGAGCAGCACCGCGAGGTTGCCGGTGCCTTCGGCGCGTGCCAGCACGAGACGATCGTGCGGGAGCAGCCCGAGACAGAACACATTGACCAGCGGGTTGTCGCGATAACCGTCGTCGAACACGACTTCGCCGCCGACGGTCGGGACGCCCACTGCGTTGCCGTAGGCGCTGATTCCCGAGACGACTCCCTCGAACAGGTAACGCGTGCGGGCGTCTTCGAGTGACCCGAAGCGCAACGGATCCATCAAGGCGATCGGTCGCGCGCCCATCGAGAAGATATCGCGAATGATGCCGCCGACACCCGTCGCCGCACCTTGGTACGGCTCGACCGCGGACGGATGGTTATGGCTCTCGATGCGCACCGCGACCGCGAGGTCGTCGCCGACGTCGATCACACCCGCGCCCTCACCCGGGCCCACCATCACCCAGGGAGCCTCCGTTGGGAAACGACGCAGCAAGGTACGCGACGACTTGTACGAGCAGTGCTCCGACCACATCACCGCGTACATCGCGAGCTCCAACTCGGTTGGCTCGCGCCCCAACAGCTCGAGAATGGCGCGGTGCTCGTCGTCTGTGAGCCCGAGCTGACGGTGAAGCGATGGCATCGGTCCGCAGGCTACGGCAAGGCTGCGCACGCCACGTGCGCGTGATGGAAACCCATTCTTGCGTCGCAAACCGGGGTGATATCCCGGCTGCTGACGCAAGAATGAGGTCGAAGGGCCCGCGGGATGAATTCCGCCCGTGCTACAACGGAGGTAGACCAGGAATAGCTCTTCTCCGAATACCGGCAATTGGAGGACGATGCATGGCGAAGTCAAAGAAGCAACCTGCCCTCACTGCCGCCCACAAGGAAGCCCTCGCCGCGGGCCGGGAGCAGAGTCGCGCTGTCCGCAATTACCTCGAGGCGCTCGACAAGAACAAGCCAAAGCG
>DASVIY010000086.1:0-5717 GCA_036386195.1 Acidimicrobiia bacterium
GCCGTGCTCATGATGCGCTTTGCCGAGCTGGCGGCCCCGTACTTCGAGACCGCCGAGGTCATCGAGCTGCACCACGACCAGAAGCTTGATGCGCCATCGGGTACGGCCATGCTCACGGCGGAGCGTATGGCGGCCGCCTCCGACCAGTGGTCAGCCGATCCCACCACGAAAGTGACCGCGGCGGGTGCGCGAGGCGCCGAAGGTGCACCCGGGATCCGGGTGCACTCGGTTCGCCTCAACGGGCTCGTCGCGCATCAGGAGGTGCTGCTCGGCACGACGGGCCAGTCGCTCACGATCCGCCACGACTCCTACGACCGCACGTCGTTCATGCCCGGCGTGCTCCTCGCGATTCGTGCGGTGCGAGCGCGTCCCGGATTGACCGTGGGCCTCGACGCGCTGCTCGGTCTCTGAGACCGGGTCGCGCCCCGGGACGGGCCGGAAATCGGCTGTTAGGGTCCGATCGCCATGAGCGACGCCATGCACCCGATTCTCGCTGTGCGCAACCTCGAGGTCGCCTACAACGGCGTCATCCTCGTGCTCCGCGGCGTGAGCATCGACGTGCCGACCGGCTCTGTGGTCGCGGTGCTCGGTGCGAACGGTGCGGGCAAGACGACCCTGCTGCGCGCGGTCTCCGGGCTCCTTCCCACCCACGAGGGTGAGGTCACCAACGGCGACGTCGAGCTCGACGGCCACTCGATCGCCCGCACCGCGCCGGCCGCGATCGTGCGACGCGGCCTGGCGCAGGTAATGGAGGGCCGGCGGATCTTCGCAGAGCTCAGTGTCGACGACAATCTGCGCGCCGGCGCGTATACGCGCCGCGACACCGCGAAGATACGTGAGAGCTATGAGCACGTGATGGATCTGTTCCCGGTGCTGCGCGACCGGCGGAAGTCCACAGCCGGTTACCTCTCGGGTGGAGAGCAGCAAATGGTGGCGATGGCCCGCGCGCTGATGGCGTCACCGCGGCTCTTGCTCCTCGACGAGCCGTCACTGGGTCTCGCGCCGCTGATCGTGCGCCAGATCCGCGACATCATCGTGGCGATCAACAACGAAGGCACGAGCGTGCTGCTGGTCGAGCAGAACGCCACGCTCGCGCTCTCGATCGCGCAGCACGGGTACGTGCTCGAGAACGGTCGGGTGGTGAAGGCCGGCCCCGGGCCGGAGCTCCTGGCCGACCGCGACATCCAGGAGTTCTACCTCGGCGTCGGCGAGGCGGGTCGCCGCTCGTTCCGTGACGTGAAGAGCTACCGGCGCAAGAAGCGGTGGAGCGCATGAGTGTCGCCGTACCGCGCGCTGAGCCGCTCCTCGACGTCTCCGAGCTGACCCTCCGGTTCGGGGGCGTCACCGCGCTCAACAACGTGTCGTTCACCGTGCAGCCGGGCGAGCTGTACGCGGTCATCGGACCCAACGGCGCGGGCAAGACGTCGATCTTCAACTGCCTCAACGGGGTCTACCGGCCGCAGGCCGGGCACATGCTGCTCGATGGTGTCGACCTCGTCGGGAAGCGGCCGCCTGCGATCGCGGCTCGCGGCATCGCGCGCACGTTCCAGAATCTCGGGCTCTTCTCCAACCTCACGTTGATCGACAATCTCATGCTCGGCCGGCACCTGCTGATGCGCACCGGCTTCCTCGGCGGCGCGCTCTGGTTCGGGCGGGCGAAGCGCGAAGAGATCGTGCACCGGCGACGGTGCGAGGAGATCGTGGAGCTTCTGGAGCTCGGGCCGTTTCGCCGGCAGCCGGTGGGCCTGCTCCCGTACGGCATCCAGAAGCGCATCGAGCTCGGTCGCGCGCTGGCGATGGACCCGGTGCTGCTCCTTCTCGACGAGCCCGTTGCGGGGATGAACCTCGAAGAGGTCGAGGACATGGCGCGCTACATCCTCGAGGTGCGCGACGAGTTGCGGCTCGCCATGATCCTCGTCGAGCACGACATGCACATGGTCATGGACATCGCCGACCGGGTGCTCGTGCTCGACTTCGGCCAGGCGATCGCGTCGGGCACACCGGCCGAGGTTCAGTCCGATCCGACGGTGATCGCGGCATACCTCGGGCAGGCGTCATGACCGTCGCCGTCGACGGCCGTGCAACGGGCGCGACCTCGGCGCCGCACGTCTCGTCGCTCCCGGCGCGGCTGCTCCAGAACGCGAGGACGCGAGGCGCGCGGGTCGCGATCCGGCAAAAGCGTCTCGGAGTCTGGGACGAGCACACATGGACCGACGTCGCGGCGCGCGCCGCCCGTCTGGCGTCGGGCCTCCTCGAGCTCGGTGCCGTGGCGGGCGATCGAATCGCCGTGCTCTCCGGCAACCGGGTGGAGTGGATCGTCGCCGATCTCGCGATCCAGGGCATCGGGGCGCTCACAGTCGGGCTCTACCCGGACAGCCCGGCCGGCGAGCTGCGTCATGCGCTGCGGGACTCCGGCAGCTTCGTCATGATCGTCGAAGACGAGGAGCAGCTCGACAAGGCGCTCGAGCTCCGCGAGCAGCTGCCGCGCTTGCGCAAGATCATCGTGATCGACACCCGCGGAATTCGCGAGATCGACGGCGAGTCCGTCCTCAGTCTCGAGGAAGTCGAGGTGCTCGGGGAGGTGCGCGCGGATGATTGGCCGCGGCGTGTCGCCGCCCTCGACCAGAGCGCTCCCGCGACCGTCATCTACACGTCCGGCACCACCGCACTCCCAAGGGGCGCTGTGCTGTCGCACGCCAACCTCGTTGCCGCGGCCGACATCGCCAACGAGACGCTCGGTGTGCGCGCCGGTGACGACCTGTTTTCCTACCTGCCGTTCGCCTTCGTGACCGAGCGACTTCTCTCCAGCTGTATCGCGGTCTCGACCGGCGCGATCGTGAACTTCGGCGAGGGTGCCGACACGTTCGGCGCCGATCTCGCCGAGCTGCAACCGACCGTGCTGCTCGGCGTTCCCCGTGTATGGGAGCTGCTGCTCGGCGGCGCGCGGCTCCGTGAAGCCGGCACCCGCCGGCTCAGGCGGGCGATGCTGCGTTTCTGGTACCGGCGCGGGGAGCGGCTCGCGGCGCGGCGCCGGCGCGGGCGAGTCGGCCTGCTCGGTCGGTGCACCGGCGCGGTCGGTTGGGTGCTGCTCTACCGGAGCCTGCGCACGAAGCTCGGGTTGCGGCGTATACGTGTCGCGTTGTCGACGGCCGCGCCGATCGCCCCGAGCGTGCTCGAGTACTTCGAATCGATCGACGTCTCGATCCGGGAGCTCTACGGGCAGACGGAAGCCGCCGGCGTCGTGTCATGCACGCCCGCCGTCGATGTGCGCCCGGGCACGACGGGCCTGCCGTTCCCGGGCGTCGACGTTCGGCTTGCCGACGACAGCGAGGTCCTGGTGCGCAGCGCGGCCATCTTCCGTGAGTACTACCGCGACGAGCCCGCCACCCGAGCGGCCCTCACACCCGACGGCTGGCTGCGTACCGGCGACGTCGGCACGCTCGACAGCGACGGGTTCCTGACCATCACCGGTCGGAAAGCCGATCGCATCCGCACGGCGTCGGGCACAGCCGTGGCGCCCGGGCTGATCGAGCGCGAGCTCAATGCCTCGCCGTTCGTGCGTGAAGCAATCGTGATCGGTGAGGGGCGGCCGTCACTCACTGTGCTCGTCGCGATCGATCCGGCCGCCGTCGGGGAGTGGTGCCGTCAGCACGACGTGGCCGTGACCACACCGAGCGATCTTGCGCGCAGGCCCGAGGTGCGCGAGCTCCTCGTCGCGGTCGTCGACGACGTCAACGCCACGCTCGCGCCCGAGGTCCAGCTGCGGCGGTTCGAGATCCTCCCCGCTGAGCTCGACCACGAGGGCGGCCTGCTCACGGCGACGCAGCAGGTACGGCGCGCAGCAGTGTCCGAGCAGTTCGCGGACCTGATCGAGGGGATGTACCGGCCATGACGAAGTTCCTCGAGCTGACCTTCGCGGGCATCTCTGTCGGCGCCCAGTACGCGCTGGTCGCGCTGGGCTTTGTCGTGATCTACCGCGCCACCGGGGTCATCAACTTCGCGCAAGGCGGGTTCGTGCTGCTCGGCGCCTATCTCACCTACAACGTCCACCAGACGTGGGGCGTCCCGTTCTACTTGGCGCTCCTCATCGCGATGGCTGCGGGAGCCGCGATCGGCTTGCTCGTCGAGGCCGTGATCCTGCGGCGTCTGGTCGGCCGGCCGCCGTTCATCCTCATCATGGTCACGATCGGTCTGGCCATCATCATCGAGCAGGTCACTGCCGTGGTGTGGGGCGCGAACCCGCTGTCGCTCGATGACCCGTGGAAGCTCGACACGGTGACGGTCGGCGACCTCAATCTCAAGGTCGCCGACTTCTGGACGCTCGGTCTCGTCGCGATCATCCTGACCGCGTTCTTCGTGTTCTTCCGCTACTCCAAGCAGGGGCTCGCGATGCGGGCGACCGCGCTCGACCAGGAGGCCGCGCTCGCGCAGGGCATCAGTGCGAGCCGGGTGTTCGCGCTGGCATGGGCAATCGCGGGCGCAGTCGCGGCGGTGGCCGGTGTCACGCTGGCCGCAGCCGGGGGGAGCACGGGCGGAGTGGCGCCCCAGATCGAGATCGTCGCCCTCGCCGCGTTCCCGGCCATCATCCTGGGCGGGCTCGACTCACCGGTCGGTGCGGTGGTCGGTGCCCTCATCATCGGCGTGTCGCAGTCGCTCACTGCGGGCTACCAACCCCAGTACGCGCCGTGGCTCGGGCAGGGTTTCGCGCTCGTCATGCCGTACTTCGTCATGCTGCTCGTCCTGATGGTCCGGCCGTACGGCCTGTTCGGCACGCCGGAAGTGCGGCGGGTCTGATGGCCCGACGCAACCGCGCCATGGCCGTACGCGAGGCCGACAAGCTGCGCCTGTTCAACTCGCGCTGGCGCCAGCTGTTCGTCGTCTTGCTCATCGTGGTGTGGCTCGCGCTTCCGCTCAATCTGGATGACTTCTGGCTCGATGTGCTGGCCCGATGTGGCGTCGCGGCGATCGGGGCGATCGGACTCAACATCCTCACCGGATACACGGGCCAGATCTCGCTCGGGCAGGCGTTCTTCCTCGGTGTGGGCGCGTACGCGGGCGCGTGGTTCGGTGTACGGCAAGACCTGCCGCTGCTCGTCTGGCTGCCGCTGACTGCGATCGTCGGTGGTGTCATCGGCGCGGCGATCGGCCCGTTCGCGTTGCGATTGCGCGGCAACTACCTCGCGATCGTCACGCTCGGTCTGCTCTATGTCGGTGATCACGTGTTCACCAACTGGGAATCGTTCACCGGCGGCACCGCGGGTACCGACACATCCGCGCCCGTCTCGATCGGGCCGCTCGACTTCTCGCACCTCAAGCTGGGCGGAGTCAGCTACACCCGCAGTCAGAGCCTGTTCTGGCTGATCTGGGTGGTTGTCGGCATCGTGGTCCTGCTCGCAGTGAATCTGGTGCGCACCCGACCGGGTCGCGCGATACAGGCCGTGCGAGACCGCGACGTCGCGGCCGAGGTCATCGGTGTGAGCCTCACGCGCTACAAGATCGGCGCGTTCGCCGTGTCGAGCGCGCTCGCAGCGGTTGCCGGTGGGCTTCTCGGCGTGCTGCAGCAGCACGTGAGCCCGGCCGACTTCGGCGGCGCACCCGGTCTGGCCCTCTCGATCACGTACGTGGCGATGATCATCGTCGGCGGGATCGGCACGATCGGCGGCTCGGTGGTCGGCGCGCTCGTGGTGGTCGGTCTGCCCCGGGTGATCGAGCGCATC
>DASVIY010000087.1:0-4191 GCA_036386195.1 Acidimicrobiia bacterium
TGTTCGTCGCGTGCTCGCGGATGGGCATTCTGCCCGAGGCCCACGCGTGGTTGGTCCAGGCGCAGACGCAGCTCGCGACGCGTCGCGACGAGTGCAAACCCGAGATCGAAGGCAGCGCAAACCCCGCGCGCGAGCTCGCGCGTCGCATCGGTCGCACAATCCCGTTGTTCTACGGCGGCGGCGCGGTCGGTGCCGTCGCGGCGATGCGATGGAAGTGCGACGTCAACGAGAACGCCAAGGCACCGGCGTTCTGGAACGCGTACCCGGAGCTCGACCACAACGAGATCTGCGGCTGGGGCCAACACGGTGATGTGACCCGGCAGGTGTTCACCCTCGTCGAGCTGCGCCACGGCTTGGAGCACCAGCAGGTGTCGCGCCGCTTCGCCGCGACCCGGGAGCTGATCGAAGAGACCGTCAGCCAGGTGCTCGAGGTGCAGGCAGAAGGCCAAGGCCGGCTCGCCGAGCTGCTCGACCTCATGTACCTCGGCGACTGGATGAGCTGCTACCTCGCGCTCGACAACGACGTCGACCCGGGGCCGATCGACGCGATCACGCAGCTCAAGAACGCGCTCGCCGCCGGTTGACCGGGGTCTGAACGAAGCACCAGCAGGCGGATTCGATCAGGAATCCTTGGGCACCCCAAGGTTCGGATATGATTCGTGCCTGGTCGGGCCGTCTTTGCGGCTGTCATCCAGTGATCTGGGCCGACTCCACGAACCGCGTGCGCGTCGCCCACTCGGCCCCGCGCCCAAATCGAGGAGTCACACCATGACCACGACCGCACCCCCCTCTACATCGTCATCGTCGAGCGACGGCCCGTCCGACTTCAAGGTCGCGGATCTCTCGCTGGCCGACTTCGGCCGCAAGGAGATCACGCTCGCCGAGCACGAGATGCCGGGGCTCATGGCATTGCGCGAGCGCTACGCCGAGCAGCAGCCGCTCGCCGGAGCACGGATCACCGGTTCGCTCCACATGACGATCCAGACCGCGGTGCTCATCGAGACACTCGTAGCGCTCGGCGCCGACGTGCGTTGGGCGAGTTGCAACATCTTCTCCACACAGGACCACGCCGCGGCCGCGATCGCGGTGACGGGCGTGCCGGTGTTCGCGTGGAAAGGCGAGACGCTCGAGGAGTACTGGTGGTGCACCGACCAGGCGCTCGAGTGGCCCGGCGAAAGCGGCCCCACGACGATCCTCGACGACGGTGGCGACGCCACGCTGCTCGTGCACAAGGGCGTCGAGTTCGAGAAGGCGGGCGCGGTACCCGACGCCACGACGGCCGACTCCGAGGAGTTCGGCTACGTGCTCGCGCTCCTGAAGCGCACCCTCGCCGAAGACCCGCAGCGCTGGCACCGCGTGGCCGAGAGCATCCAAGGCGTCACCGAGGAGACGACCACCGGTGTGCACCGGCTCTACCAGATGACCGAGCTCGGCACATTGCTGTTCCCGGCGATCAACGTCAACGACTCTGTGACGAAGTCGAAGTTCGACAACCTGTACGGCTGCCGGCATTCACTCGTCGACGGCATCTGCCGCGCCACCGACGTGATGCTTGCGGGCAAGGTCACCGTGGTGTGTGGTTACGGCGATGTCGGCAAGGGCTGCGCCCAGTCCTTGAAGGGCCAGGGCGCGCGGGTCGTTATCACCGAGGTCGATCCGATCTGCGCGTTGCAGGCCGCGATGGAGGGCTACGAGGTCACGACGCTCGACGACATCGTCGAGACGGCCGACCTGTTCGTCAGCGCAACCGGCAACCTCAACATCATCACGCCCGCCGACATGGCGCGCATGAAGCACAACGCGATCGTCGGCAACATCGGTCACTTCGACAACGAGATCGACATGGCGGGTCTTGCGAAGGTCGACGGCATCGAGCGCATCAACATCAAGCCGCAGGTCGACGAGTGGGTGTTCCCTGACGGCCACGCGGTGATCGTGCTGGCCGAAGGCCGGCTGCTCAACCTCGGCTGCGCGACCGGTCACCCGAGCTTCGTGATGTCGAACAGCTTCACCAACCAGGTGATGGCCCAGATGGAGCTCTACGGCCACCCCGGCTTCTACGAGCGCCGCGTCTACACGTTGCCCAAGCACCTCGACGAGGAAGTGGCGCGTCTGCACCTCGGCAAGCTCGGCGTGAAGCTCACCGAGCTCACCGAGGAGCAGGCCGATTACCTCGGCATTCCGCAACACGGACCGTTCAAGCCCGACCACTACCGCTACTGACACACCGTCTACCTCGGTAAGTGTCACACCGGGTCCGTAGCGTCTCGGGGATGTTGCAGGAGCTCGTGAGGTTGGTGTTCCCGGCGCGCTGTCCCGGCTGTGGGCGCGCGGGCGAGCCGCTGTGCGCCGATTGCGCCCGGCTGCTCTGCGCACCGGCGCGGGTGCCACCTCCGCCGGGGGTTGACGCGTGGGTGGCGCCGTTCTCGTACGAAGGCGTCGCGCGGGAGCTGGTGGCGAGGGTGAAGTACCGCGATGCCCGGGCGGCGGTCCCGTGGCTCGCGAGGGCGATGGCGACAGCAGCTCGCGATGCCGGCGTCGAAGGCGCGGACGCCATCACCTGGGCGCCCACCACCCCGAGCCGGCACCGGGCCCGCGGGTTCGATCCTGCGGCCCTGCTGGCGCGTGCGCTCGCGCAGTCGCTCGACCGGCCTGCACGGGCGATGCTCGCCCGGCTCCCGGGCCCGCCCCAAACGGGCCGTTCGGGCGCGGCGCGTCACGGCGGCCCTCGGTTCCGTCCCCTCGGGCCGCCCGTGGCGCGTGCGCTGGTCGTCGATGACATCGCGACGAGCGGCGCCACCCTCGCGGCTGCCGCCTCGACCCTGCGAGCACATGGCGTCGGGTCCGTCGTCGCGGTCACTGCCGCACGAACACCTCGGGGCCGCGCCCCGCTCGGATTGCCCATTGCGCCCCGGGTAACTGACTAGTTCTCGACCTATACTCCGGTCATGGTCATCGCGACGGCGGCATGCGCCGCTGTGAGCAGCGCGCGGTCGGCGCTGACATCCCGCCGGACGGAGACTCGATGATGCAGATCGTGGTGCGGGGCAAGAACGTCGAAGTGCCCAAGGCGCTCCAATCCGTCGCCGAGGAGAAGATCGCCAAGATCCAGCGCTTCCTGCACGACGTGAGCCGGGTCGAAGTCGACTTCTCCGAGCTGCGCAACCCCCGGATCGCCGACAAGGAGCTGTGCGAGGTCACCGTGCACCTCAAGCACCATTTCGTGAAAGCGCGCGCGTCCGCGCCGGAACAGGAAGCGGCGCTCGACCTTGTCATCGACAAGGTCGAGCACCAGGCCTCGCGCATCAAGGACAAGCGCATCTCACGCTCGCGCCCGCGCCGCCGCGATGTCCGAGTGGCTGCGCCAAGCGGCGACGAGCCGGGCACGCCCGCCGATGTCGCGCTCGACTCCGGTGACTTCGACGAGTACGTCGACGACGTCGACGACGGCAGCGACGCGCAAATCGTGAAGACGAAGCGGTTCGATGTGAAGCCGATGGTGCCGGAAGAAGCCGCGTTGCAGATGGATCTTCTCGGCCACGACTTCTTTCTGTTCACCAACGCGGAAAATGGGCGGGCGGCGGTGATCTACCGCCGCCGGGACGGCGATCTCGGGTTGATCGAAGCGACCGGGTGAGCGACGAAGCCGCGGCGCTCGACGAGGGATCGCGCCCGATCCGAGTCGTGATCGTCGACGACCACGCGCTCTTCCGGCGCGGCCTCGACCTCGTGCTGTCCGAGGAGCCCGATATCGAGATCGTCGGTGAAGCGGGCGACGGTATCGAGGCCGTCACGCGTACCCAGGAGCTGCTGCCCGACATCGTGCTGATGGACGTGCGCATGCCGCGCGCGACCGGCATCGACGCGGCCCGTGCGATTCGCGACACGCTTCCCGATACGAAGGTGATCATGCTCACGGTGTCCGAAGACGAGGAAGACCTCTACGAGGCCGTGAAGGCCGGCGCCAACGGTTACCTCCTCAAGGAGGTCGCGATCGAAGAGGTCGCGGACGCAGTGCGCGCGGTCGCCCGCGGCCACAGCCTGATCTCACCGTCGATGGCGTCGAAGCTGCTGGGTGAGTTCAACGTCCTGGCGCGTCGCGCCGAGGAACGCCGGCGGGTGATGTCGCCGCGTCTCACCGAGCGCGAGCTCGAGGTGCTGAAGCTGGTGGCAAAGGGTATGAGCAACCGC
>DASVIY010000088.1:0-6788 GCA_036386195.1 Acidimicrobiia bacterium
GCGGCGGGCAGAAGCCGGCGGTGGTTTCCGACTCCAAGAGATAGGTGACGCTGCCGCCGGGGGTCGGCTTGCCTTCGTTGGCCGCCGTCTGACCCTGGCTGGAGGTCGTCTTGCTGGAGCTGCCGCCGCCGCATGCGGCCAGAGCGAGGCCCAGCGCGCTCAAGACGGCAAGCGTGCGGAGCCAGCGTCGACGAACAGGCCGTTGTGCGTCGAGCACAGTGTTCCCTCCGAGTTCAAGACCCGCAGCTCGCCGTGGAGGGCCGCAGGGCCGGCAATAGAGACACGATTCCGTCACGCGCTGGACCCGCCACTCTAGAACCTTTGTCCGGTTTCTCGACGCCGGCCTCACGCATTCCCGGCGGGCCTACTAGGGTCCGCGCCCTGGGATCCCGGCGCGGGCAAAGCTGCCGGGTCGGATACGGCCCCCCAAGGAGGCAATGTGAACCGCAGAGACCTGGTCAACGAGCTCAGAGATCGCCTGGAAGGCGACGGCGTCGACATCGACCGCAAGACCGCGGACGCGATGCTGCAGACATTCGTCGACACCGTGACGGAAACCGTGGCGACGGGCGAGCCCGTGGCGATCAGCGGCTTCTGCAAGTTCGCGCGAGTCGATCGTCCCGCGCGCATGGGCCGCAACCCGGGCACGGGCGAGACGATCAAGATCAAGGCGTCGCGCAAGGCGCGGATCACGCCGCTCAAGGGCTTCAAGGACGCGGTGCTCGCCGGCAAGAAGGCACCGGCGAAGAAGAAGGCCCCCGCGAAGAAGAAGGCCGTCCGGCGCCGCTAGTCCGTTCCGTTCGACTGCGCCGGGGCCGCCGTTGAGGGCGGCCCCGTGCGCGTCCCGACGCGTGCGTCTCGGCGCGGGAACGACGGTGGTGTTCGGTAGGGTCGATGAGATGAGCCTCGACGGCATCGAACGCATCTTGGTGGTGGTCGCCCACCCCGACGACGTCGATTTCGGCGCGGCGGGGAGCATCGCGACGTGGACTGACGCGGGCGTCGAGGTTTCCTACTGCATCGTGACCGACGGCGACGCGGGCGGGTTCGACCCCGCAGTGCCGCGCGCGGAGATCCCCGACATCCGGCGTGCCGAGCAGACCGCGGCGGCCAAAGTGGTGGGCGTCACCGACCTGACCTTCCTGGGCTATTCCGACGGGCGGCTCGAGTCGACGATCGAGCTGCGCCGCGACGTGTCGCGAGTGATCCGACAAGTGCGGCCTCAGCGCGTGCTGTGCCCGTCGCCGGAACGCAACTACGGCCGGGTCTTCGCAAGTCATCCCGACCACCTCGCGGCCGGCGAAGCGACGATGTGCGCCGTGTACCCCGACGCGCGCAACCCGTTTGCCCATCCGGAGCTGCTCGCCGAGGGGTTCGAGCCGTGGAGCGTCGACGAGGTGTGGATCATGGCTGCGCCCAACGCCGATGTCTTCGTCGACACGACCGACGTGTTCCACCGGAAGCTCGACTCGTTGCATTGCCATTCGAGTCAGATGCCCGACCCCGACTCGCTCGAGCCGCGCCTGCGCGAGTGGGGCACGATGGTCGCGGCCCTAGCCGGATTTCCCGAGGGTCGGTTGGCCGAGGGATTCTTCGCCGTCAACACCGCCGGGTAAGCCGGGTGCGGCAGTCGACTGCCCGGGCACGGCCGCGCCGACGACGTCTGTCAGACTGAGCCCATGCTGCGCATCGAAGACGCCGACCGCGTGCGTCTCATCACGCTCGACCGACCCGACGCGCTCAACGCGTTCAACAACGAGCTGTATCGCGCCGCGCGCGAAGCGCTCGAGGAGGCCGCGACGCGACCGGACGTCGGCGCGGTCGTCGTCACCGGTGCCGGACGCGCCTTCTCGGCCGGCCAGGACATCGCGGAGATGGGCGAGATCGCCAGCGGTGACGAGCCCGGCTTCCCGGCGTTCATCGACACGGTGATTGCATTTCCGAAGCCGTTGCTCGCGGCCGTCAACGGCCTGGGCGTGGGCATCGGGTTCACGTTGCTCGCGCATTGCGACCTCGTGCTCATCGCGTCCGACGCGCGCCTCCGCACGCCGTTCACCACATTGGGCGTCGCACCCGAAGCCGCGAGCAGTGTGTTGTTCCCCGCCGCGATGGGGTGGCAAGCGGCTGCGCACGTGCTGCTCACGAGCGACTGGATCGATGCCGAGACCGCGGTGCAGACGGGCATCGCGTGGCGCCGGTGCGACAGCGACGTGCTGCTCGCCGAGACGCTCGCGGTTGCGCGTCATATCGCGTCGCGCCCGCTGTCGTCGGTTATGGCCACCAAGGAGCTCATGGTCGCCGGCCGCATCGACGCGGTGCGCGCCGCGCGAGCGCGCGAGGACTTTGTGTTCGCGCGACTGATTGGCTCGCCCGAGAACGTCGAGGCGATCACGGCGTTCTTCGAGAAACGAGAACCCGACTTCGCCAGGCTTGTCGACCGAGGCTGATGGCCCGCCTGCTGCTGATTCGACACGGCGAATCGACATGGAACGAAGACGGCCGCTGGCAAGGCCACGCCGATCCGCCCCTGTCCGCGCTCGGGGAGCGCCAGGCCCTTGCCGCCGGTCGCGCGCTCGGCGCGATGGCTGCGGTGTGGAGCTCGGATCTTGTTCGGGCCCGGCGGACCGCGGAGCTGATCGTCACGCCTGACCGCGCCGCGGACGTGACCGTCGATCCACGCCTGCGTGAGCGCGACGTCGGTGAATGGACCGGACTGACGCGCGCGCAGATCGAGGCCGAGTGGCCGGGGTACCTCGCGGCGTACCGCTCACCGCCAGGCTTCGAGCCGAACGACGCGCTCCTCGCGCGTGTCCTCGCTGCCATCCACGATGCCGCCGAGCGAGCTCCGGCCGGCGACACGCTGATCGTCACCCATGCAGGCGTCATCCGCACGCTCGAGCGCGACCTCGGCGCGAAGGGCGAACCCCTCGCCAACCTCGCCGGTCGGTGGATAACCGCCGACGGAGACAAGCTGCAACTCGGCGCCCGAGCGCTGCTCCTCGATCCCCATGACGTGACGGTCACCGTGCCCCGCTCGCTCTGAGGGCGCGTCGCGGCCCAAGAGTGCGGCTCACCTCAGGCACTAAACTGCACTGTTCCCCCTGGGGAGGAGCTGCGTGACGCGAGACCCCGAGATCCACGCCGAGCAGTGCTATCTCGATGCCGCATACGAACGGCTCGACGACATGCGCCGGTCCGCGGCGCGGGTGGCCGAGGGCTATGCCGACGTGCGGCGCGGCGGTACCCACCAGGCCCGGCTGGAGCGTGACATCGCCACAGCAACGACGCGGCGGCGGCTCGCGGCGCTCCAGATCGGTGACTCGCCGCTCTGCTTCGGTCGTATCGACCTCGACGAGGGCCCTCGCTATTACATCGGCCGGCTCTCCGTGACCGATGCGGATCAGACGCCACTCGTCATCGACTGGCGGGCACCGGTCGCCGAGCCGTTCTACCGCGCCACGCCGGTTGCGCCGATGGGCGTGGCGCGCCGGCGCCACTTCCTGACCCGCGGGCGTGAGCTGCTCGGCCTCGACGACGAGGTGTTCGACACCGAGGCCACCGCCGACGCCGGTCTCACCGTCGTGGGGGAGGGCGCGCTGTTCGCCGCGATCGAGCGCGAACGCACCGGCCGCATGGGCGACATCGTGGCCACGATCCAAGCCGAGCAGGACGAAGCGATCCGTGCCGAGGTCGCCGGCATGCTCATCGTCTCCGGTGGACCCGGCACCGGCAAGACCGCGGTCTCGCTGCATCGCGCCGCCTACCTCGTCTATACGCACCACCGCCGGCTCGCGGCGCAGGGTGTCTTGCTCGTCGGTCCGAACCGAATCTTCCTGCGCTACATCGACGAGGTGCTGCCCGCACTCGGTGAGGACGAGGTGCAGCTCTCGACCGCGAACGGCCTGAAGCCGCAACTCACCGTCACCGGTCGTGAGACGGCATTCGTGGCCAAGGTCAAGGGCGACTTCCGCATGACCACGGTCATCGCGAATGCAATCGCGGACCGGGAGCGCGCGTTTCCGCGTGATCTCCTCGTGACCCTCGACGGCCATCGGCTGCGACTCACGAGTGCCGAGAGCGCCCGGATCATCGAGCGCGCTCGTCAGCGTCGCGGTACTCACAACGAGCGTCGTCCGCTTGTCACGCGACTCGTTGTCGACCATTTGATCGAACAGTTCCGGCAATCGTTGATACGCGCGTACCGACGCGACGTCGATCTCACGGCCGCTGAAGCCGAGCCGGAGCTCGAGCTCGAGCCCGAGGAGCTCGTCGACGTGTCGACCGCTGCTGTGCTCGCGCGCGGTGGCACCCCACCCGCGGAATGGCAAGCCGAGCTGGCCGCTCGGCTCCGCCGCCTCCCCGACATCAAAGCGGCGCTCTGGCGAATGTGGCCGGTGCTCAGCGGCATCGAGCTGGTGCACGATCTGTTCGGCTTCGAGGCGCTGATCCGGTCGGCAGCCGGGGGAGTGCTTGATCGGGCCGAGCAAGCGGCGTTGTTCCGTCCCCGCTCGGCCGGCCTCGACGACGTCGACTGGACCGATGCCGACGTCGCGCTGATCGACGAGGCCGATTCGATTCTCGGTTCGCCGGCCGGGGCCCGGCCGCGGCCGCGCGGCCGGCGACGCGCCGACCAGGCATCGCTCGAAGCGGCCGGTCGCGTCGTCGACGAGCTCGGCCTCAGCGGCTACACGACTGCGGCCGCGCTTGCCGAGCGCTACGGCGCCGGACAGGAAGCGAGCGGCTCCGGCGACTCCGAGCCCCGCACGTTCGGGCACGTCCTCGTCGACGAGGCCCAGGATCTCTCCGCGATGGAGTGGCGCATGGTGGCCCGCCGTTGCCCGTCGCTCTCGATGACGCTCGTCGGTGATTTCGGCCAGGCAAGCCGGCCCGGTGCGCTGGACGATTGGGACGACGTGATCGCGGCTGTCGAGAGCACCCGCGGTGGAAAGGCCTCGAGCCGGCTTCACGCGCGGCGCGTCGTGCTGAGCGTCAACTATCGCACGCCGGCGGAGATCATGGAGATTGCGAACCGCGTGCTTGCCGCGGCGGCACCGGGCATCGAGGCGGCGCGTTCCGTGCGCACGACCGGTGCCGTGCCCGTCTTCGAGGCGGTGCGCGCCGATGAGCTGGCGCGGGCGGGAGCGAGGATCGCCCGCCGGGCGTGCTCCGACCCCGGTACCGTCGCAGTGATCGCGCCGCCCGCATTGCACCGGCCTCTCGTCGCCGAGCTCGACGATGTGGGTGCGGTCGCCGACACCGCAGAGTCGATCGACGCGCCGATCGCGATCTTGGATGCCGTCGACGCGAAAGGACTCGAGTTCGATCACGTCATCATCATCGAGCCGAGCATGCTCGTCGCGCCCGACGCCGCGGGCCTCCGGCTGCTGTATACGACAATGACGCGCGCCACACAGCGTCTCTCCGTCGTGCATGCCGAGGCGTTGCCGGAGGCGCTCGAACCGGGCGCCGTGCCCGCCTGACCGGCCGCGGGTCGTCATAGGATCGGCGCCATGACTGTTACCGATTCCGGCATTGATCTCGGCGCCTCGGATGTGGCGTGGGATCTCGACCCGCTTCTCGACGGCGGTTCGGTCGACGACCTGCTCGACACGGCGCTCCAGATCGCGCAGCGGCTCGCTACCCGGCGCGGCACGATCGCGAGCCTCGACGTGCCGGCGATGGTCGACGTCATGGAGTCGCTGGGCGAGGTCAATGATCTCGTGGGTCGTGCGGGCTCGTACGCCGCGCTGCGCTTCGCCGTCGACACCGCTGATCCCGAGCGCGGCGCGCAGCTGCAGCGGGTCGAGGAACGGGGCACGGCGCTGACGACCGAGCTGCTCTTCCTCGAGCTGGAGTGGGCGGCCGTGCCCGACGAGCGCGCCGCAGAGCTTCTCGCCGACGATCGGCTCGAGTTCTGCCGGCATCATCTCGAGGCCGCGCGCCGGTACCGCCCGCATCTGCTGAGCGAGCCCGAGGAGATCATCCTCAACGAGAAGGCGGTCACGGGGGCGAACGCGTGGACACGATTGTTCAGCGAGCTGACGTCGGTCATCACCGCTGAGGTCGGGGGCGCGACAGTCAGCCTCGAAGAAGCGCTCTCGCAGCTCACGTCGCCCGAGCGGGAATCGCGCCGCGTCGCCGCCGAAGCGGTCACGGCCGCGCTCGCGCCCGGGTTGCGCACGCGGGCGTTCGTCTACAACACGCTGCTCGCCGACAAATCGGTCGACGATCGGTTCCGTCACTTCCCCGACTGGCTCGCCAGCATGAATCTCGCCAATGAGGCGAGTGACGAATCCGTTTGCGCGCTCGTCGCGGCGGTGCAGCGCCGGTACGACATCCCGCAGCGCTGGTACGCGCTCAAGGCACGGCTCCTGGGCCTCGACCGCCTCGCCGATTACGACCGGATGGCCTCGGTCGCGTCGGAGGAGTCGGAGTTCGGCTGGAACGAGGCGCGCGATCTGGTGCTCGACTCGTACGCGTCGTTCTCTTCCGAGCTCGCCGACGTCGCGAAGCGCTTCTTCGATGAAGCCTGGATCGACGCGCCGGTGCGCCCCGCGAAACGGCCGGGGGCGTTCTGTGCCTACACCGTGCCGTCACATCATCCGTATCTCATGCTCAACTGGACGTCGCGCCGCCGCGACGTGCTCACACTCGCGCACGAGCTCGGACACGGACTCCATGCGTACCTGGCACGGGAGCAAGGCATCTTTCATCAGTCCACGCCGCTGACCCTGGCCGAGACCGCGTCGGTGTTCGGTGAGACGGTCACCTTCGGCCGGCTGCTCGAT
>DASVIY010000089.1:0-1807 GCA_036386195.1 Acidimicrobiia bacterium
AGACGAGCAGGCGCAGCTCGCGTCCGAAGGCGTGCTCGACTGAGGCCCACTGGTAGCTTGCGGGCGCCATGGACCTGCGCTTCTCGGATGCCGACGAAGCCTTCCGGCGGGAAGCCCGCGACTGGCTCACCGAGAAGCTCACCGGTGACTTCGCTGCCGTGCGGGGCCGAGGTGGCCCCGGTGACGAGCATTCACTCTTCGACGAACGGCTCGCGTGGGAGCAGGAGCTCGGGCGCGCCGGGTGGACGTGCCTGTCGTGGCCGAAGCAGTACGGCGGGCGTGACGCGACAGTGCTCGAACAGGTGATCTTCTACGAGGAATACGCACGCGCCGGGGGCCCCGGGCGGGTCGGGATCGTCGGCGAAGGACTCATCGGGCCCACGATCGTGCACTTCGGCAGCGAGGAGCAGAAGCAGCGGTTCCTGCCGCCGATCGTGAGAGGCGACGAGCTCTGGTGTCAGGGCTATTCCGAGCCCGATGCCGGCTCCGACCTCGCGAACGTCCAGACGCGCGCCGAGCTCGACGGCGACGAGTGGGTGATCACCGGCCAGAAGGTGTGGACGTCGCTCGCGCACTGGGCCGACTGGTGCTTCGTGCTCGCGCGTACCGATGCGACCGCGCCCAAGCACCGCGGCATCAGCTACCTGCTCGTGCCGATGCGCGGCGCGAGCATCGAGATTCGTCCGATCGTGCAGATCACCGGCCACTCCGAGTTCAACGAGGTGTTCTTCGACGGCGCGCGCACACAAATCGACAACGTGATCGGCGAGGTCAACGACGGGTGGAGAGTCGCGATGGGCACCCTCGCGTTCGAACGCGGCGCGCTCACGCTCGGCCAGCAGCTCTCGTTCGCCAACGAGCTCGACGAGATCCTCCGGCGGGCGCAGGCCAATGGCGACGCCACGCGAGCGGTGGTTCGTCAGCGACTCGTCGATGCGTGGATCCGCTTGCAGATCATGCGATGGAACGCGCTGCGGAGCTTGAGCTCGATGGCCGTGGGCGCGCTCACCCGGGAGACATCGATCTCGAAGCTCTACTGGGCGACGTTGCACCAGCAGCTCGGCGAGCTGGCGATGCAGGTGCTCGGGCCGGCGGCGGAGATAGCGGATGGCGCGCCGTACGATCTCACCGCGCTGCAACGACTGTTCCTGTACACCCGAGCCGACACGATCTACGGCGGCTCCAACGAGATCCAGCGCAACATCATCGGTGAGCGAGTCCTCGGCCTGCCATCGGAGCCCAAGTCATGACCCAGATACCGCCCTACCCCGACGGTCACCAACTCCTCGCGGGCAAGACCGCGCTGGTCACTGCAGCCGCGGGCACCGGCATCGGTTTTGCTACCGCGAAACGCTGCGCCGAGGAAGGTGCGACGGTGGCGATCAGCGACATGCACGAGCGACGGCTCGGTGAGGCTGCCGAGCAGCTCGAGGAGGTCATGGGCCGGCGGCCGGTCGCGGTGCAATGCGACGTCACCGACGAATCGCAGGTGCAGCGCATGTTCGACACTGCAATGGGTGAGCTCGGCCGGCTCGACGTGTTGGTCAACAACGCCGGGCTCGGCGGCACGGCCAATCTGGTCGACATGACCGACCAGCAGTGGGCCTCGGTGCTCGACGTGACGCTCAACGGCACGTTTCGGTGCACGCGCGCCGCGCTCCGCCACATGATGCCGCGCGGTGCGGGCGCGATCGTCAACAACGCGTCAGTTGTCGGGTGGCGCGCGCAGGCGGGTCAAGCCCACTACGCGGCGGCCAAGGCCGGCGTCATGGCGCTCACGCGCTGCGCCGCGATCGAGGCGGCCGAG
>DASVIY010000090.1:0-19596 GCA_036386195.1 Acidimicrobiia bacterium
AGTAAACGCGGATCAGCGGTGCGCTCTTGGTCGGGATGCCGGGATTTGAACCCGGGGCCTCAGCGTCCCGAACGCTGCGCGCTAACCAAACTGCGCCACATCCCGAAGGGATGGCGAGTGTAGCGCCCACCCCGGATGACGCTGCGTGCCGATACCGCTATCCCGCAGCGCGCTCGGCAAGCAGCGACTTGGCAGTGCGACGTAGCACGCCGGCATCGATCGGCTTCAGGAGCGCGGCGTCCGCGTCGGCGCGTTTGGCGAGGAACCGATCGGCTTCGCGATCGAGCAACAAGAGGATCGGCGCAGCAGGCACGCGGCCGGCGGTGGCTTCGAGGTGCAGATCGATCGCTACGGCGAAGCCGCCCATGCTGCCGATCTGCAGGTCGAGGATGACGAGGTCGGGGTGCTCGCGACCGACCGCGTCGCGGACCTCGCGGCCGTGCTCGACCTCGATGACCCGCTGACCGGGCGCGACGAACGCGGTGCGGACCTGCTCTCGTATCCAGCGCGCGTCGGAGGCGACCATGATCTTCGTCATCGTCGGAGGCTAGCCCGCGTCCATCTCCACCACCGCAGAGGGCGAACCGCCGAAGAGCAAGCGGCCGACGGCCTCGAGGGCCTTGAAATCGTGGACGTCGCGGGGCAGGTACGGCACGTAGCCCACGGCGGCGAAGCCGACGCGCTCGCGCACACCGGCGACGTGGCCCAGCTCGCGCTCGGCGACCTCGACGAAGTCGGCGAGGTTCGCGTACAGCGCGTGCATGCGGGTGGCAGCCGCGTGCACCTCCGGATCGTCCGACTCCGCCATTCCGGCCAGCGTGGCGGCCCGCGCCCGAAGGCCTTCGGGTCGCTCCGTACCGAAGCGGGGATGGATGCGATTGACCACGAGCGCGGCAACCCCGATGTCGTGCTCGCTCAGCTCGTTCGCGAAGTAGCTCGACTCCTCCACCGCATCACGGCCCGGCGTCGTGACGAGCACGAACCCGGTCGAGTGGTCGGCGAGCAGATCCTGCACGCCCTGCGCCCGCGATCGGAAGCCTTCTTCCATACCCTCGAACGCGCGGAAAAACGAGACGATGTCGTCGATCACCTCGGAGCCCACCACGCGCGACACCGTTCGGAGGAAGGTTGTGACCGCCACGCTCGCGACTCGCAGGTAGACGCGAGTCGGCACCATGAGCAGCTGGAAGATTCGGTTGTCGAGCATGCGTGTGAGACGGGCGGGCGCGTCGAGGAACTCGAGCGCATGGCGTGTCGGCGGCGTGTCGACGACGATGAGGTCGAACGACCCGTCCTCGTCGAGCTCGTGCAGCTTCTCCATGGCCATGTATTCCTGCGTGCCCCCGAGGGCTCCCGAGATGTTGCGGTAGAAGCGGTTGTCGAGAATCCGCTCGGCCTGATCCTCGGTCGCCGCGTGCTTCCACACCAGCGCGTCGAAGGTCGACTTCGTGTCGAGCATCAACGCCGAGACGCTCGCCGACTGCGGCGCGTCGCCCGCGGGATCCCATTGCGCGCGATCGATCTCATGTGGCTCGTTGGAGAGCTCGTCGAGCCCGAGGGTGTTAGCGAGGCGGCGCGCCGGATCGATCGTGACCACAACGGAGCGCCGGCCCCGACGCGCTCCCTCGAGCGCGAGCACGGCGGCAGTCGTGGTCTTGCCGACGCCGCCGGTGCCGCAGCACACGAGCACATGGCGCTGCTCGACGAGCGCGGAGAACGGGTCGGGTGTGCTCACAGCGTGCCGATCTCGTTGGCAAGCGCGTCGGCAAGCGTCTCGATCTCGTGCGCGCCGACGTCAGCAGAGAAGAGGAACGGCAGTCGCAGCTGCGGGAGCGGGAGCTGCTCGCGCAATCGCTCGATCTGGTGGCGCTGCAATTCCTGACGCTGCCTGCGGAAACGCGCCGCGGCGATCAGGTCGGTGGCTTCACGGTCGGAGACGAACACGTTGAGGCGGTCGGCATCCTTGCGGACTTCGTCGAGTGATCCGGCGACCGCGCGGTCGTCATAACACCCGTTGACGATGACAGGGCCGAGCCTGACGCCGGCCCGCTCCTCGATGGTGTACGCGGTCTCGACGAGCTCGTTGACCGGTGTCTCCTCGGGGAGCGTGACCATCAGGACCTGAGACCGCGCGGAGTCGGAGAGCATCTCGACGACTTCGGCCGCCTGCTTGCGGACCGGACCGACGCGAACGGCGTCGAGCAGCCCGCGTGCCGACAGCAGGAACGTGATCGCGTGGCCCGCCGCCGGCGCGTCGATCAGGATGAGGTCGGCGGCGTCCAGCTGCTCGAGTTGCTTCACCTTGCCGAGCACGAGGATGTCTTTCATGCCGGGCACGGCGGTCGCGACGACGTCGAGCGCGCCCGAGTTGACGAGTCGCTTCGAGATGCGCTTGAGGCCATGGCTGTGCAGGTAGTCGATGAGTGCCTCGTCGGGGGTGAGCGTGCGGGCCCGGATGCCCGGTGCGAGCTCGGCCTCGTTGTAGGTGAGCGCCGGCGCGCCGAAACCCGAGGCGAGGCCCGATTTGCCTTCGACCTACACGATCAGCACGCTCGACCCTGCTCGGGCCGCGACGGTGGCCAGGGCGGAGGTGACGGTGGTCTTTCCGACCCCGCCCTTGCCCGCCACGATCACGACCCGGGAGGTGGAGCAGAACGATGAGAGCTCCATCGCCGGCCATGCTATGGGAGCGCTGATGTCACGGCCCGTTTGCCGATCACGCAGCCGGCGCCTCGTCGCTCTCGCTGCAGTCGCGGTGGCCGCCGTCATTCTCCTCGCCGACGTCGCGAGCGCAGCAGCGCCGTCCGGAGAATCCGGAGCGCGTGCCGCGCGGCCCCTCCGCAGCTCCGCGCAGCACCCGATCAACGTGGTGCAAGTCCAGGGTCTGATCGACACGCCGAACGCTTCGCTGATCCGCGGCGCGATCCACGATGCGAACACGCGCCGCTCGACGGCCCTGATATTGCAGGTCGACTCGAGCGGCGGTGTCGACGTCGATGTGCAGTCGATCGTGCGTGACATCACGCGATCCAACGTGCCCGTCGTCGCGTGGGTCGGGCCGTCGGGGGCCAAGGCAAAAGGTGCCGCGACATTGATCGTCGAGGCGTCGCACGTCGCGTCGGTGTCGTCGGGCTCGGGCATCGGCCCTGCGTCCCCGCTCCTGCTCGATCACCCGTCGTCTCCGAATGAGCGCGCGATCGGCGACCAACTGGCACACCTCGCGTCGCTGCACGGCCGCAGCCCAGCGGGCGCGCGCCGGCTCGTCTCCAAGCGCCTCTCCGCCGACGCCGCGGCTCGCGTCGGCGCGACCAACACGGTGCGGCCCACACTCGGAGAGCTCATCGTGGGCCTCGACGGCACGACGGTGAAGACCGCTGCGGGCACCGTGAAGCTGTCGACGGCCACGGTCGTGGGCAAGGGCCGCGAACGGCGCCGGCAACCGAAGCAAGAGGCGGTCTTCGCCGGGCTCAGTCTCGACGGCCGCGCGTTGCACACGCTGATCAGTCCGTCGGTCGCCTACATGTTGTTCGTGTTCGGGCTCGCGTTGATGATCTTCGAGTTCTACACCGCGGCGATCGGGCTTGCCGGCCTCACCGGCGCAGTCGCGCTCGTCGGCGCGCTCGTCGGGTTCTCGCACCTCCCGGTGCACTGGTGGGCGGCCGCGTTGCTGATGCTCGGGCTCTTCGGCTTCGCCGTCGACGTGCAAGCCGGCGGGCTGGGCGCGTGGACCGTCATCGGTGCCGTCTCGCTCGTCGCGGGATCGCTCACGCTGTACGGGGGCTCGTCGCGGCTCGACCCTCGCTGGTGGATCATCGTCGCCGTGTGCGGCGGCACCGCGCTGTTCATGTTGTGGGGGATGACCGCGATGATCCGGGCCCGGTTCTCGACGCCCACGATCGGACGGAGTGCGATCATCGGCGAGCTGGGAGATGCCGAGGCCGACATCGATCCCGACGGGGTCGTCATGATCCGTGGTGCACGGTGGCGCGCCCGCACCAACCGGGCGACGCCGATCAAGGCGGGCGATCGCGTGCGGGTGGTCGAGGTCGTCGGCCTCGTGCTCGAGGTCGAGCCCGAGACCGGCGGGGCTCGTGACCACCGGGAAGGCCGCGGCCGCTCGAAGAACGCGCCGGCCTGAGCCACACGCCGGGCGGCGCGTTCCCATCGTCCGAAAATGGCCTCTTGTCGGGCCGCGAAGCCCGGTATAGGTTCGCCATAGTTCAGCCCGGGGGGGCTGAGACGCGCTGGGGCCCACAGGAAAGGAGGAGGGTCGGTGGTCGTCGGGACGCTGGAGCGAACCTGGCAGATACGGGCGGCATGCCGAGGGCCGGAGTCGGTGCTGTTCTTCCCGCCCACCTCACCTGAGCGCCGCGACGACCGCGAAGCGCGCGAGCAGCGGGCCAAAGCCATCTGCCGGGAGTGCGCGGTGCGGGAACCTTGCCTCGAGTACGCCATGAGCATTCGTGAGCCGCACGGCATCTGGGGTGGGCTCAACGAAGCCGAGCGTCGCGCGCTGGTCGCCGACCAGGAGATCGGTCAGGCCGCGCCGCGCTGACGCAGGCGCCGGCGCGCTTCAGCGCGCAACGGTTGCCCGTCCTGCAACCCTGTTGCCGCCTTCACGTCGGGTGACGCCGTCGTCATCGAGCCGGTTGAGGATCGCGAGCACGAACCTGCGCGTCGAGCCGAGGAGGTCGCGTACCTCGGCGACGGTCAGCGCACCGCGATCCCCGAGCGCTGTCTCCACTCGTGCCCGCGCGTCGGCAAGTGCGTGCGCCGTGAACACAATGCCCTCGAGATCGACGAGCACGCCGTCACGGACGAGTGTGCGTACGAGCGCGCCGTCGGCGCCGAGCTCGCTCGGATCAGGTGGCGCAAACGGTTGCGCGTCGAGTGCCGCGACGAGCGCCCGCGCCTCGTCGGAGTCGGCCGTGCGCTGATGCGTTGACAGCCGCACTTCTCCGCGTTCGACGGTCAGGTCATCGAACGATTCGAGCGCAAGCCGCATCCGATTGGTGTCAATCCCGGCTGACATCGCGAGCGCGGTGACGGCCGGGCCCGGTCCGAGTGGATTCCGCAGTTGATGCTGTTGCACCAGCTCGCGTACTTGATCGTGGAGACCCTGGAACGAGGCGTGGCTGACAATCCAGGGACCGAGTCGCCGCGCCTCTCCGTTGGCCAACCATCGCTGCACGAGCCGCGCGACCTCATCGTCACCGAGCCCGGTGCGCGCGCCGATCTCGGAACCCACGAGCCACGGGTGGCTCGCCAGCAGCCGGGCGGCCGGCGCGAGCTCGAGCTGCGCGGCGGCCGCCTTCGCACGCGCGGCGGGCGAGACCTCGAGCACCTCGGCCCCGCCCAGGATCGCGTTGCGGCCCGACTCGCGCACGACCAGGCGATCTCCGGGCGCAACGAGCACCGGAGCGTCGAATCGGAGCCGGCCGAAGCGGCGGTCAGGATCGAGGACCCGCAGCCGGCCGCGATGCTCGCCTGATCCCAGGTGCACGTGCACTGTCGCCCGATCCGGGAACGGCGCGTCGCCGAAGGTTCGCAGCGCGAGGTCGGCGACGTCGGTCGTCAGCCACTGGCCGGGCCGCACGACGGCGTCACCCCGAATCACCTCGTCGTGATCGATCCCGGCGAGGTTCAGCCCGACGCGGGTGCCCGGCGCGGCGCGTGTGAGCGGACGCTTGGCCGTCTCGATGCCGCGCACGCGGGCCGCGCGGCGACGCGACCCGACCTCGACCTCGTCGTCGACGTGCAGCGCGCCGCCCGCGAGCGTGCCTGTTACCACGGTGCCCGCGCCCCGCGCCGCGAACACGCGGTCCACCCAGAGCCGCGGTCGATCTCGATCGGCGGGGAGCGGAGCAGCGGCGACCAGCGAGTCGAGGGCATACCGCACGTCGTCGAGGCCGCGGCCCGAACGGGAATCGCACGTCACGACGGTTGCGTCGGCAAAGCGCGACTGCGCCAGGTGCTCGTCGAGCTCGAGTCGAGCCAGGTCGAGCGCTCCGTCGTCGACCAGGTCGGCCTTTGTGAGCACCACGAGCACGGCGCGCGCGTCGAGAAGCTCGAGGATCCGAAGGTGCTCCTCGGTTTGCGGCATCCAGCCCTCGGTTGCCGCGACGACGAGCATCGCGAGCTCGACGGCTCCGACGCCGGCGAGCATGTTCTTGATGAAGCGCACGTGACCGGGCACGTCGACGAAGCCGACCTCTTCGCCCGACGGCAGCGTCGCAAACGCGAATCCGAGGTCGATCGTGAGCCGGCGCGTCTTCTCCTCGGGGAACCGGTCGGGATCGGTACCGGTGAGCGCGCGCACGAGCGACGACTTCCCGTGGTCGACGTGCCCTGCGGTGGCAATCGTGCGCATTACTTCAGGTCGTGCTCGGGCGCTGTCGCCGCAGGCGCGCTCGATGTCACGCGGTGGAGTGCGTCGGCCAGCGCGCCGTCGTCGTCGGGATGCACGCTGCGCAGGTCGCACACGACGGCGTTGTCGACCACCCGGGCAACGACGCCGTGGTCGCGCAGCGCGGCGAGCGCTGCCGCCGGGTCGGCGATTTGTATGCCGACGCCGACCGACGGGATGGTGAGCCCGGGCAGCGAGCCACCACCGGCGGCCGCTTCGGTGTCGAGCACCTTTGCGAAGCCGACCCGGGTCGCGATCGCCTCGGCCCTCGCTTCCAGCTCACGCCGTGGCGTGAGCGCCATCTGCCACAGCGGGATCGAGGTCGCATCGCCGGACAGGTAGGTGAGCGCCACGGATTGGAGCGCGGCCAGCGTCATCTTGTCGGCTCGCATCGCGCGCGCCAACGGATGTGCGGCGATGGCGGCGATGTGACTCGACCGCCCGACGATGATGCCCGCCTGCGGCCCTCCCAGGAGCTTGTCGCCCGAGAACGTGACGATACTGTCGGGGGCGTCCGCTATCGCCTGGCGCACACCGGGCTCGTCGCGCAGCCAGCCGGGACGCGCAGGAAGCCATGGGGTTGTCGCGTCGAGCAGGCCCGAGCCCGCGTCGACCATGACCGGTGGCCCGAGCGTCGCCAATTGCGCGACCGGCGTGCTTTCGACGAAGCCGACCATTCGATAGTTGGACGCGTGCACTTTGAGCACCAGTGCCGTCGCAGAGCTGATCGCGGCCGCATAGTCGGCCAGGCGCGTGCGGTTGGTGGTGCCCACCTCGACGAGCCGGCAGCCCGACTCGGCCATGATCTCGGGCACCCGGAAGCCGCCGCCGATCTCCACGAGCTCGCCCCGCGACACCACGACCTCGCGACCACGCGCGAGCGCGCCGAGCGAGACCAGCACCGCAGCGGCGTTGTTGTTGACGACGATGGCGGCCTCTGCATCGCAGGCCCGCGCCAGCAGTGCGCCGGCATGCTCATGTCGCGACCCGCGCTCGCCGGCATCGAGTCGGTACTCGAGATTGGAGTATCGGGAGCCCACCTGGTTGACGGCGGCGAGAGCATCCTCGCCGAGTGGGGCGCGGCCCAGGTTGGTGTGCAACAGCACGCCGGTCGCGTTGATGACAGGGCGCAATAGCGCCGTGCGCACTCGACCGGCGCGAACGCGCGCGTCTTCGATCACTTGCGCGGCGGTGACCTCGCCACCGGCTTCTACCCTCGTGCGGGCAGCGGCGACGGCATCTCGCGCGCAGACGGAGAGGAGACCATGCGGCAACCCGTCGAGCGACGTGAGTACCTCGCTGACCGCCGGCAGCCCTCGTCGCGGGTCCATCGCTGCAGCGTAGGGCTCGGCAATGACCAAAGGGGCGCCCCCGCGGAGCCACGTAGAATGGAGAGTCGTGCACCGCCATCTCTCCTCTTCCTTTGTCGCTGTCGTTCCGAGCGCGCTGCCGTCGCTCGTGACCCGGCGCGAAGGGGGTACCTGATGCCCGACCTCACGCCTGGGGTCCCGTCTGCGCTGTCTCCGCTCGTGCGCCGGATCGTGGCGCCCAACGCGAATCCCATGACCGGGCCCGGCACCAACACGTACCTCGTCGGCATCGACGAAGTGGCGGTGATCGACCCCGGTCCCGACGACAAGCGCCACATCGAGGCGATCGTTGGCGCATCCATGAAGGAGCGTGTGCGTTGGGTGCTGCTCACGCACACGCATCCGGATCACTCGCCCGGCACGGCCCGATTGGTGAAGGCGACCGGCGCCGAAGTGCTCGCGTTCTCGAAGCGTGAGCCCTACGGGCATGTCGACCGCACGATCGCGGACGGCGAGGTGATCGACGGCACCGAGTGGGGACTCGAGGTGTTCCACACACCGGGACACGCGCCCAACCACCTCTGCTTCCTTCTGGAAGAGGAGCGTGTGCTGTTCACCGGTGACACGATTCTCGAGGGGATGTACACGGTGATCTCACCGCAACGCGGCGGAGACATGGCCGAGTACCTGCAAACGCTCAATCGGCTGAAGAAGGTGCGGCGGCTCGCACGGATCTGTCCCGGCCACGGCGACGTGATCGAGGAGCCGAAGGCCGTCATCGACGACTACCTCAAGCACCGCGCCAGGCGCGAGCGCCAGATTCTCAAGGTGCTCAACACGGGTCCCGCAAAGGTCGACGAGATCGTGCAGCGGATCTACGCCGACGCGCCCGCCGCGCTCCGAGAACCGGCGAGCTGGCAGGTCTACGCGCACCTGGTGAAGCTGCGGGGGCAGGGAAAGGTGGCCGGGCGCGACGCCAAGTCGTCCTGGAAGCTCGCCTAGCCCCACTTGCGCGCACCGCCGATGCGACTCGAGGACTGACGCTCAGGAGCGCGCCGCGTCCTTTTCGGCGAGGCTTGCCGCCGCAATCTCGAAGATACGGGCCGTGCATCCGGCCATCTCCACCGGCGGCAACAGCTCGTCGACGATCGTCCTGGCAATTCGCCGGAACTCGACACCGGCCGCGCTGTCGGGATGGTCGAGCACCGCGGGCCGGCCGGTATCGCCGCCGAGCGACACGTCGGCCTCGATCGGGACGCGGCCCACGAGGGGCGCGCCGATCTCGTGTGCGAGCGCCTCGCCACCACCCACACCGAAGATCGGGTGTCGCGAACCGTCGGGGGCGACGAACTCGCTCATGTTCTCGACCACACCCGTCACCTTCAGGTAGCTGCGGCGCGCCATGTCGGCGACGCGTGTCGCGACCTTCTGTGCCGCGAGCGCCGGAGTGGTGACGACGAGCAGCTCGGTGCGCGGCAGCAGCCGCGAGAGTGCCATCTGGATATCGCCGGTGCCCGGCGGCATATCGATCAAGAGGTAGTCGAGCTCACCCCAGCGCACGTCGGTCAGGAACTGCTCGAGGGCTTTCGACAGGATCAGGCCGCGCCACATCAGCGCGGTGCTCTCGTCGTTGACGAGGAAGCCCATCGACACGACCTTGACCGTGCCCGCGGGGCCGGCGGGATCGTCGAGGTTGGGTACCTCGACCACGTTGGGCTCGATCTTGCCGTCGGTGCCGCCGAGCCGTCCCTCGACGCCCAGCATCCGCGGCACGCTGAAGCCCCAGATGTCGGCGTCGAGCACGCCGATCGAGCGGCCCTGTGCGGCGAGCGCGACGGCAAGGTTCACGGTGACCGACGACTTGCCGACGCCACCCTTCCCGCTCGCGATCGCGAGGACGCGCGTACTGGACTGGATCTCGGTGTCAGGTGCGTTCTCGCGTGCGTTCCAGCGCGCGCGCTGCATGGTGGCCGTGCGCTGCTCGGCCGTCATCTCGCCGTACTCGACGGAGACGGCGCTGACACCGGGCAAGCCGCGTACCTTCGACTCCACGTCCTTTTGGATCTGGCTGCGCAACGGGCAGCCCGCAGTTGTGAGCGCGACCTTGACCGCGACGGCGCCGTTGCTGCCGACCTTGACGTCGGACACCATGCCGAGCTCGACGATGCTCGCGTGCAGCTCGGGATCTTCGACGCCGTCGAGCATGCGCATGACTTGCTCCGCGGACGGCGGCGGTCCGGAGACGCGCGCGGGCGCCTCGGGATCGTCGGGATCGATGTGTTGGATGGTCGGGTCCATGAGCTCCTCGAGCGCGAGTGGAAGCGACTTCCGTGCCGCACCCGATAAAAACAGGCTTCGCCTTGAAAATATGCCGGATCGGCGGTACCTTCAAGTTCCGTTTATGGATCCGTTGACCTTGATGAAGGCGCTCGGCGACGAGACGCGCTACGCGATGTACCGGGAGCTTGCGGGTTCCACGGCTGCGCTCTCGGCACAGGATCTCGCCGATCGGCTCGGGCTCCACGCCAACACCGTTCGTCTGCACGTCGAGCGGCTCCGCGAGGCCGGGCTCGTCGATGTGGAGGCGGTGCACCGCGGCACGGTCGGTCGGCCGCAGCACCTCTATTTCCTCGCCGCGGGCGCGCCGGGGCTCGGCTTCGATCCACCGGCGCACGCCTTGCTTGCCGGGCTGCTCGCCGCGATGGCCGAGCGCATCGGTGCCCAAGCCGACGACGCCGCCGATACGGGCTACGCGTGGGGCGCCGAGGCGGGTCGACGTACCCGCAGTCGCAGCTGTCTACGTGCGCTCGAGAACGAGCTCACGAAGCTCGGGTTCGAGCCTGCGACCGAGCCCTCCCAACCCGGGCCGGAGCCCACTGCGGCCGCCGGCGCGGGGGGCGGTGCCCGCATCGAGTTCCTCCATTGTCCCTTTCGGGAGCTCGCCGAGGCCTATCCCGAGCTGGTGTGCCACCTGCATCGTGGCCTCTGCGAAGGGGTTGTCGACCAGGTCGGCGGGGGAACAGTCGAGGAGTTCGCCACGTTGTACGACTCGGAGCCGTGCCACGTCACGGTGGCTGTTGACTACGCTTAAGACCTGAAACGTCCGGAGGACCGCATGTTCCAAGTGCAAGACGCCAGCACGGTGTTCACGCTCACCGACGCGGCCACGGCCAAGGTGAAGAGCCTGCTCGAGGCGGAAGACAACGCCGACCTCGTGCTGCGTGTGGCCGTGCGTCCGGGCGGCTGCTCGGGTCTCAGCTACGAGATGTTCTTCGACACCGATGTCGCTGCCGACGATGTGGTCACCGAGCAGAGCGGCGTCAAGGTGGTGATCGACCCCGCGAGCGTGCAGCATCTCGGCGGCGCCTCGCTCGATTACAAAGACGGCCTCCAGGGCGCGGGGTTTGCCGTGACGAACCCCAACGCCGAGCGCAGCTGCGGCTGCGGACAGTCGTTTTCCTGAGCGCGTCCACCGTCCGAGTGGTGATCGGACAAAGCCGCGTTCGGGTACACTTCGGGCTCGACCTCGGAAAGCAAGGCAGGGACCATGAGCGTGAGCATGCGGTGTCCGTCATGCGACACGTATGTCCATGCCGGAGATCGCGAGTGCTGGCTCTGCCATAACCGCCTGCCGGGACCCGAGCTGGAAACGGTGGAACCCTCGTTCGAAGCACCTCCTGCAGCTCCGGAGGCGGCAGCCTCCGCGCCGCCGACTACGCCTCCGCCGGTAGCCGCCGCACCGCTGACCACGCCGCCGCCTCGAGATTCTTCGATGATCATCAAGGCTCCCCGTCCTCCCGCCGCGCCCGACCCTGCCGCTGCGGCGGCGACCCGCGTCCTCAAGCGCGACACCGTCAGCCGCCAGAGCATGATCCTGATCATCGTCATCCTCGTGGTCGCGGTCGGCGCGGCGGTGATCTTCGTCATGAGCATGCTTGGTGGTGGCGGCGGCTCCGGCCCTGCATCGCAGGCGGGTCAGAACAGCACGGCGGCGGCGATGGTCGCGTCGCTCGACGACATTCCGGTGAACTGGTCGATCGAGGTCAGACGCGCGTCGCAAGGTCCGGCGCCGCAGTTCGACCTCCTCGGCCAGGTCCGGCACTGCCAAACGCCGGCCGAGGCGAAGCTGGTGGGTGCCAACGGTGACCATACGAGCGTCACGTACAACGACGAGACCGGCACCAACTCGCTGGTCTCCGACGTGACCGTGCAGGCGGACCCGGCACACGCCCAGGCGTTCATGCGCGTGGCGGGCGGTACGTGCTATCCCGCGGCCGTTGGTGAGATCGTCGCCGGTCCGCGGGGCGAGGCGGCACTCGCGGTCAGCCCGCTCGCGGCTCCGAAGCTCGGTGACGAAGTCCACGCGTTCCGGGTCGTGCAGAACGGCGTCACCGTCGACGACGTCGTGATACGCCACGGTCGCGCGGTCGAGCACCTGGTGTTCCGCTCGACCGGTGCCCCGATATCCGACGCTGATCGCAACGCGATCGTTCAGAAGGTCGATCAGCGCATGGTGACCGCGCTGCGCGGCTAGCTCAGACGGCGAGCGCGTCGAGCAGCGTCTTCATCTCGTCGCTGCCGAACGCCCCGTCGAGTCGCGACACGACTGTGCCCTGCGCGTTGACGCCGAACAGCCACGGCTCGCTGGCCAGGTGCCAGGCGTCGACGGTCGGCACGAGCTCGGTGCCGGTATCGCTCTTGTAGATCTCGACGTGCACGAAGGTGATGCGGTCCGCGTAGGCGCCGGTGATCGTGAGGAGGTCGTCGAGCACGGGACCGCAATACCGTGACTGGCACCGTGCCGGCGTCGCGAACATCACGGCCACCGGCTTGCCCGCGCCGATCACCGTGTCGAGCGACACCGTGTGCAGCGGGCACTCCGGCACGCGCGTACAGATCGGGTCGACGCCCAACGTGTCGGCATGTGTCGGTGACGCCGCGCGCGGAGCAGGGGTGTCGGGGATGGGCACGTCGGTTGTGGCCGCGACCATGAAGGCGACCGGCGCGGCCTTGCCGTTGACGTCCACCACCGCGCCCCAGGTACCGGCAGTGGTGAGCACGACGGGTGCTGTGTACACGCCCCGGTTCTCGGGCAGGCCGTTGGCGTGCAGCACGGTGTCCTGAAACGCGCCGAGGGTGCCGTTGGGTGGCTGAAACGCGACGCGGGCGGGAGGGCCGGACGCGAACTCGGCGCCCCTGCGGAGCGCGAACGCGAACCGCTGTGGTTGCGGGGACGCGTAGAGATCGGTGGCGAGCAGGCCGGCGCTGAGCCCCTTCGCCTGGGGAGTCGTGCGCTTCGCGCGCGTTGTGCTTCCACCGCCGCACGCGGCGAGCGTCACGAGGCCGCCGGCCGCGACGAGAAACGAGCGTCGGCTCATCGGGAGATCGGGCACGCTTCTATCCTGCCTTCCGGAGGGTTGCGATGTCCGGTCGGGTCAGCTTCATCTGCAACGACGTGGCTGTGGTGGTGGACGTCGCGGCCGACGAGTCGCTGCTCTCGGTCCTGCGGGAACGGCTCGGCATTCTGTCACCCAAGGACGGCTGTGCCCCGCAGGGCCAGTGCGGATGCTGCACGGTGCTGGTCGACGGCAGCGCGCGCGTCGCCTGCGTCACACCCGCGCTGCGGGTCGCCGGCAGGGCGATCACCACGCTCGAAGGGCTCGAGCCCGAACGGCGCGATCACCTTGCCTCGGCGTTCGTCGCGAGCGGCGGTTCACAATGCGGCTTCTGCACGCCGGGAATCGTGATGCGCGCCGCGGCGCTCCTGACGAACGGTCCGCCGGCACAGGCGGCGCTCGACCGCGCGCTGGCGGCGCATCTCTGTCGATGCACCGGCTGGCAGACGATCTACGAGGCCATCGAAGGCGTCGGGACCGCTGCTCGACCCGAACGCGATTTCGATGTCGCGTCGGCGCGAGCAGCCCTCGAGGGTGGCGTGGCGCAACGCGTCGCGAGCGATGTGCCGCTCGGTGCGGGCAGCTTCTCCGACGACTGCGCGCCACGGAACGCACTCGTCGCGGTTCCCGCGTCGTCCGACACCGGCGCCGGCAGCGAAGCTGCCGCGGGCCTGCGGTGGGTGCTCGCGCCATCGCTTCATGAAGCGCGTACCCGCGCGGCCAAGGTCCAGGGGCGGCGCACGACGATCGATGAACGGCCGCCGCTTCCGTTGCCCGAGGAGCCTCGCGGCGGCGTCAGGCTGGCAACCAGTTGGGTGGAGCCGGCGTATCTCGAGCCTGACGCGTCGTGGTGCGAGCCCGGCGGAGAGCCGGCGTCACCGCTCGCGAATGGCGGAGCGTTCGGCGGGAAGGAGGCGTCGCCCGTCCCTGAGGCCGCGCGCGAGCTTGCAAACCGTCATGGTCGAGCCGTGCGCGTCGTGTTTGCGCGTGAAGACGTCGTGCGCCTCGGGCCGAAGCGCCCGCCGATCGCCGCGTCTGCCGTGTGCAACGGCTCGAATGTGACGGTGCGCGGCGTCGTGGCCGGTGATGCGAGCGCGTTTCTCACACCGATCGACTGGCCGTACGCGCTGAGCGTCGACGAGCACTGGACGTCGACCGAGGTTCCGGGACCGCCGACGGCATCGCACCTCCGCGCGGTCGGCCTCGCGGAACGGGCCGTGTTGGTCGAGGGCGCACTCCACGAAGCAGGAGTCGAACGGCACGCGCTGCTCCGTGACGACCGCGCCGGCGCAGTGTTGCTCGACACATGTGTGGCCGGCTGGGGCGGCGCGGTCGCGGGTGCCCGTGTGAACATCGCGAACGACACGGGCGCGGTGACGGGAATCGAAGCGCGGGTCGCGGCCGGTGACCCGCTCGACGATGTGGTGCTTCGCTCCTACGCCATCGGCGCGTCGCACATGGCACTGGGTTGGTTGTTGACGGAAGCCCTCGCCGTCGCACCCGATGGCGAGGTGCGCGATCTCACCATCCGCTCCTTCGGCATCGTGCGCGCGAAGGACACGCCCCCGATCACGGTGACGATCCTCGACGAGCCGGGGCCGCCTTTGCCGCGTAGCTCCGATGCGGTGTTCGCAGCCGTTGCATCCGCGCTGTGGAACGCGCTCGCACGCAACGGCGGCCGGCCCGACTCGTTTCCGGCGCGCGGCACCCGCGCGGCGCGAGCCCTCCGGCGCTGAAGCGGTTACGCTCCCGCCCATGGCCGGAGCCGTGATAATCGTCATCGCAATGGTGCTGGTGTTGCCGGTCGCGGTGATGCTCGCCGGCGCGGTCTGGACCGCCGTGATCGGCTGGTCGCTCGTCGACGATGCCGACGCCCGCGCCGAGGACGCGCCGAGCTGACTCTGGCCGCTAGTCGGCGGTGTCGCTACTGCCCGGTGCCCAACGCGGTTGTCCGAAACGGTATCCCACCGACCGCACCGTCTGGATCAGCCCCGCGTGCTCCTCACCGAGCTTCGCCCGCAGGCGTCGTACGTGCACGTCGACCGTGCGCGCCCCGCCGTAGTACTCGTAGCCCCACACGCGTGACAGGAGCTGCTCGCGCGTGAAGACCTTGCCCGGGTGCGTCGTGAAGAACTTGAGCAGCTCGTACTCCATGTACGTGAGGTCGAGCGGACGGTTGCTGAGCGCGGCTTGATACGTCTCGAGGTTGAGCATCAGGTCGCCGTACTCGACGACCTCGGGTCGCGCGCCCCGGCCCGTGCGCCAGAACATGTGCCGCACCCGCGCTTCGAGCTCCCGCGGATGGAACGGCGCGAGACAGAAGTCGTCGAACAGGTCTTCACGCAGCTCCAGCTCCCCGAGCTGCGCGCCGGTGACGAGCAAGAGGATCGGCGTCGGCGCGTCGCGATTGCGCAACGCCCGCGCGATGACGAACGCGCCTTCCGCGTCGTCGTCGGCACAGACCACCGCGCCCGCCCAGCCGTCGGCCGGCTCGTGCTGCGTCGCGACCGACGCATTCGCGACCGCCTTCCACTGGTAACCGGCGAGATCGAGTGTCTGCGCGAGCAGCGGAACGGGTGGATCGGGAAACACGAGGACGGGCTGTAATCCGGTCATAGCGTGCCCAGGTACCGCTGGAGCTCGAACGGCGTCACCTGGGCCTTGTACTCGGCCCACTCGGCGCGCTTGTTGCGGATGAAGTACTCGAAGACGTGCTCGCCGAGCGCCTCCGCGACGAGCTCCGAGCCCTCCATCACGTCGATCGCCTCGTTGAGCGACTGGGGCAACGAACGGATCCCTTCCGCGGCGCGCTCCTCGGCCGTCATCTCGTAGATGTTGTTGGTCGCCTCGGGCGGGAGGTCGTAGCCCTCCTCGACGCCCTTCAAGCCGGCCGCGAGCATCAAGCTGAATGCGAGATAGGGATTGCACGCGGGGTCGGGTGAGCGGAACTCGATGCGTGTCGACGCCTCTTTCCCGCGCTTCGTGACCGGCAGTCGCACGAGCGCGGAGCGGTTGTTGCGCGCCCAGCAGATGTATATGGGCGCCTCGTACCCGTCGATGAGACGCTTGTACGAGTTGACCCACTGGTTGGTGACGGCGGTGATCTCGCGGCCGTGGTGCAACAACCCGGCGATGAAGGACTTCCCGACCTTCGACAAGCCGTGCGGGTCACCGGGGTCGTGGAACGCGTTGACATCGCCTTCGAACAGCGACAAGTGGGTGTGCATGCCCGAGCCGAATGCTCCAACGATTGGCTTTGGCATGAATGTCGCGTACACGCCGAGGTCCTGCGCGACCTCCTTGACCACCAGCCGGAACGTCATCACGTTGTCGGCCATGCTGAGCGCGTCGGTGTACCGCAGATCGATCTCGTGCTGGCTCGGCCCCAGCTCGTGGAACGAGTACTCGACCGGGATGCCCATCGCCTCCAACGTCACGATCGTCTGCTTCCGCAGGTTGGAGACCATGTCCATCTGGGTGAGGTCGAAGTAGCCGGCGTGGTCGAGCGGATCCGGTGTCTCGGACGACTTGAAGTAGAAGAACTCCATCTCGGGGCCGGCATAGAACGTGAAGCCCTTCTCACGCGCTTTCTCGAGGTTGCGCTTCAGCACCTGACGGGGATCGCCTTCGAACGGATCACCCGAGACGTGTTGGATATCGCAGAACATGCGTGCTGTCGGCGCGTCCTCGCCGCGCCACGGGACGATCTCGAACGTCTTCGGATCCGGCATCGCGAGCATGTCGGATTCCTGCACGCGGCTGTAGCCCTCGATCGCGGAACCGTCGAACGTCATGCCCTCCTCGAGCGCGCCTTCCAGCTCGGCGGGCGTGATCGCGAAGCTCTTGAGGAACCCGAACACGTCGGTGAACCACAGGCGCACGAACCGCACGCCCCGCTCTTCGACTGTCCGAAGCACGTAGTCCAGCTGCCTTTCCATATCTTTCGCTCGCTCTCTGCGATCCGGGAGACCCGCCCCGCCGCCGTTCGCTCGCAAGCCGGCCGCGATCGTCTGTCTGCGCTCACCATTCTGGCAGGTGTGATCGGCCGTTCCGGAGGTCGAATCGGCTCATACGGGCCCGTTAACGGAGCGTTCACGTTCGGGCAATGGACGGGTAATGGCTCCTTGAGAGCGTGACGCCTGTAGCGGGCGCCGGTTGGGATCGGCCCAGGGGTCGCGACCTAGGCTCCGCAATTCCGCGGCGGGTCCGCCCGGACGTGACGAGGTGGAGGTAGCGGAGTGGCGACACCCAGCGATGTCTTGAAGATGATGGACAACGGCGGCGTCGAGATCGTCGACGTGCGGTTCTGTGACCTTCCCGGCTTGATGCAGCACTTCTCCGTCCCGGCGCACGAGCTCACCGAGGAGGTCTTCGACGAGGGCCTCGGGTTCGACGGCTCGTCGATCCGCGGATTCCAGGAGATCCAGGAATCCGACATGCTGCTCATGCCCGACCCCGACACCGCGCTGATCGACCCGTTCCGCCAGCACCCGACGCTCAACATCAACGCGTTCGTGCGCGACCCCGTCACCGGCGAGTCGTACAGCCGCGACCCGCGCTACATCTCCAAGAAGGCCGAGGACTATCTGCGCGGCACCGGCATCGCCGACACGGCGTACTTCGGTCCAGAAGCCGAGTTCTACATCTTCGACTCGGTGCGCTTCGACCAGAACCAGTTCTCGGGCTACTACTTCCTCGACTCCGTCGAGGGCGTGTGGAACTCCGGTCGCGAGTTCGAGCTCGACGGCACCCCCAACCTCGCGTACAAGCCGCGGTACAAGGAGGGGTACTTCCCCGTCCCACCGATGGACCAGTTCCAGGACCTGCGCTCCGAGATGGTGCGCGTGCTCGAGCAGGTCGGCATCGCCATCGAAGTGCAGCACCACGAAGTCGGTACCGCCGGCCAGGCCGAGATCGACATGCGCTTCGACACGCTGGCGACGATGGCCGACAAGCTCATGCTCTACAAGTACGTCGTGAAGAACGTGGCGCGTGACGCCGGTTTCTCCGTCACGTTCATGCCGAAGCCGATCTTCCAGGACAACGGCTCGGGAATGCACGTGCACCAGTCGCTCTGGAAGGGCGGCGAGCCGCTGTTCTTCGACGAGAAGGGCTACGCCGGGCTCTCCGACATGGCGCGGTGGTACATCGGTGGGTTGCTGAAGCACGCGCGGGCGATCTGCGCGTTCACCAACCCCACCACCAACTCGTACAAGCGGCTGGTGCCGGGTTACGAGGCGCCGGTCAACCTCGTGTACTCACAGCGCAACCGGTCCGCGTCGGTGCGTATCCCGCTGTACTCGAAGAGCCCGAAGGCCAAGCGACTCGAGTTCCGCTGCCCCGACCCGTCGTGCAACCCGTACCTCGCGTTCCCGGCGATGCTCATGGCCGGCCTCGACGGCATTCAGAACCGCATCGAGCCGCCGACGCCGCTCGACCGCGACCTCTACGACCTTCCGCCCGAGGAGCTCGCGCAAGTGCCGCAAGTGCCGGGCTCGCTCGACGAGGCGCTCGAAGCGCTCGAGGCCGACCACGAGTTCCTGCTCGCGGGCGGCGTGTTCACGCCCGACGTGATCGACACGTGGCTCACGTACAAGCGCGAAAACGAGATCGACGCCATGCGCCTGCGCCCGCACCCGTGGGAGTTCTATCTCTACTACGACATCTAGCCGTTTGCGGCCGCTGACCTGCGATTTCGCGGTCAGCGGCCGTCGGCAGTCCTCAGTGGGAACCGCGAACGTGTTGTCGACGCTCGTCGAGTCCGGTCATCATCCTCCGTCGACAGGTGTCCGTAGACGTCCAGTGCCTTCTGCGCGCTCGCGTGACCGACTTGGACTGCACGACCTACCCAAAGGGCTCGCGCGGTCGCGGCAGCAGGACGACTGCTTCTCATAGTGACGAACCGGCAGGAAGTGCCCGTGGACGCGATGGCTCCGCGGATGCTAACGAATGCATACAGCCAACGTGACCCGGGTATGGAAGCCGCGACGGGCACCGCTCAAACGACAGGAGACCGCAGTGAAGATTCCGCTGATCGGAGCCAAGAGGAATACCGCCCATAAGGGAAGGCGCGCCGCGGTGATCGTGATGACGGTCGGAGCGGTCCTCGCCGCGTCGGCGTGCGGCAGCTCGTCGAGCTCATCGTCGAAGTCCTCGACCACCTCGAAGTCGACGACCGTCGTCAAGCTCACGCCTGCGTCATTCACTGCTGACTTCTCCGCGATGGCGCAGCTGAAGTCGGTGGCCGCCAAGGGCAAGGGCCTCGTCGGCGTGTTGTTGCCCGACACGACGACCTCGGCCCGCTACGAGACGTACGACCGGCCGTATCTCACCCAGGCGTTCAAGGCGGCGGGCCTCTCGAGTAGCCAGTTCAAAGTCGACAACGCGCAGGGCAGCGCCACCACGATGCAGACCCAGGCCGACGCCGACATCACGAACGGCGCGACTGTGCTGCTCGTCGACGCGATCGATTCGGGAAGCGGCG
>DASVIY010000091.1:0-1859 GCA_036386195.1 Acidimicrobiia bacterium
AGCAAGGCCGAGCGCGCACGCATCCAGCGCCGCGTCAAGGCCTCGATGACCACCATGGCGCGTGCTGGTGGCCGCTACTTGGGTGGGCGACCGCCCTACGGCTATCGCCTCGAAGCCGCGAGCGCCCATCCGAACTCCGAGAAGGCACGCGTCGGCGCGACGCTGAAGCGCCTGGAACCTGATCCGGCGACCGCACCAGTCGTGGAGCGGATCTTCGCCGAGCGACTCGCCGGCGCCGGCTACTCGAGCATCGTCCGCGGGCTCAATCGCGACGCGATCCTCTCCCCCGCGGCGACCGATCCCGAACGGAACTCGCACCGCGATCCGCGCGGCTGGGCGGCGAGCGCGGTTCGAGCGATCCTCACCAACGCTCGGTACACCGGCCACGAGGTCTGGAACCGTCAACGCCGCGATTACGAGCTGCTCGACGTCAACACCCCAGCGGACGGGCACGTCCGACGGATGCGGTGGAACGCGCCAGACCAATGGATCTGGTCACCCGAGCGCACGCACGAAGCCCTCGTCGACCGTGACGATTGGCAACGCGTGCAGGCAATGACGACCACTCAGGTACGCGCGGCGAGGTCCTCTGATGTCACGTACCTCTTGCGCGGCCGCGTCTTCTGCGCCGCATGCGGCCGACGAATGACCGGTCAAAGGCAGGCCCGCCGCCGCTGCTACTACCGCTGCGAGCTGCGCCGCGCACGCCCCGGCTTCACCATCCTTGACCACCCTCTGGATGTCTACGTGCGGGAGGACGCTCTCGTCCAGGCTCTCGACGCGTGGCTCGAGGAGCTCTTCGCGCCCGAACGAGCGCAAGAAACCGCCCGGCTAATCGTCGCGGCCGACGCGACTCCCGAAGTCGACGCGGCCGCTCAGAACGCGCGTGAGCGGCTCCAAAACGCTCGCCAGCGGCTCGCCCAGTACCGCCGTGCACTCGACGGTGGCGCCGACCCGGCCACGGTCACACGGTGGATCACGGAGGCCGCTGAGCAGGAACGCGCCGCCGCGTCTGACCTGCAAGCAGCCACGGCCACCGCTCCCCCGCGGCTCACCGTCGACGACGTGCTCGCCACCATCGAGGAGCTGGGCAGCCTCGCCGGCGTGCTCTCCACGGCGGAGCCGAACGACCGCGCTCAGCTCTACGAAGCGCTCGGGGTGGCCACGACCTACGACGCGAAGGCTCGCACCGCAGTGCTGGAGGTGGCGCTACCGCGTAGCGCAAACAACGTGTCGGAGGGGGGACTTGAACCCCCACGCCCCAAAGGGCACTAGCCCCTCAAGCTAGCGCGTCTGCCGTTTCCGCCACTCCGACGTGACCGCCAGTTGTTGACGGCGGACGGGCAGTGTACCCAGCGACGGACGCGAGTCGATCTTCCGCGACGCGTGAGCGCGGAGCGCGCCGGCTACGGCTTGCCTTGACGCCAGTTCGGCACGCTCGGCGCGGACGGTTGCCACGAGCGCACGTACGTCACGATCTCATTGATCTGCTCAGTGGTCAGGGTGCCGCCGAAGTCGAGGCTCCACGCCGGCATCTCCGTCCCCGAGATCCCTCCCTCGACCAACGCGCGGATCTGCTCGTCGCTCGTGCTCTTCAGGAACTCTTTCGCATTCAGCGTGGGCCCGGAACCACCGGTGCCGTTCTCACCGTGACACTGCGCGCAACTCGAATGGAAGGTCCGTTTGCCCGCGCTGCGGTACGACACCAACTGCTGTTTCGCCGCGTCCTTGCGCAACGAGGGCTCACGCACGCGATACACGGCAAAGCCGCCGATGAGCAGGAGCATGAACACGAGCCCCCACGCCATGTAGCGGTCGAGACTCCGGTCGAGCCACTCGGGTTCGAACGGCGGCGGTGC
>DASVIY010000092.1:0-7220 GCA_036386195.1 Acidimicrobiia bacterium
TGAACGAGACGATGCACAAGATCTTCTGCGACGTCGTCGAGTACACCGACAAGCTGGAGCTCACCGACAAGGACGAGCCTGCGAGATGGCACGGATCCGAGCTGGGGTGAGCTCCACGAGTCGCGTGCCGCTCAACCCGCCCCGGCACTTCGACACGCGACTCCTGTGCATGTGCGCAGAGCGTTGAGCTGCTTCGCGAGGCCGGCGACGAGGGCCGGGTCGGCGGTCGCGGCAATGTTGTGCAGCTCGAACGGGTCAGCGGTGAGGTCGTACAGCTCGCGCTCGCCGGTGGCCGTGTACTCGACGTAGGTGTATCGATCCGTGCGCAGCGCGGCGTACGAGGGGATGAGCACCAGCGGCACCTGTCCGGCTCGGATGACCGGCGCGGTCGGGCCGCTCGTCGGGAGCCCGGCTACCGGGGGAGCTGCATCGTCGTCGGGTTCACTCGTCTTCGCGGTCGTCGCCTGCGCGCCCTGCCGTTTCTGCGCCCTCCGCTGCTTCCGCGCACCAAGCTCGTCCGGAGTGTCGGCGTAGTGCTCGACGAGCACCCCTGAGCGTTGCGGCGTAGCGGTGGTGCCGTGCAGCGCGGACACGAGCGACTGGCCGTTCACGAAATCGGGCACCTTCGCGTGACCCAGCGCGGCGAACGTGGGCGCGAGGTCGACGTTCTCCGCGAGATTGTCGACCGTCTTGCCTTTCGGCACGCCGGGTCCGCGGACCACGAGCGGCACGTGGATGTCTTCCTCAAATGCCGTCTGCTTCCCGGGCGGCAGCCGGTGCTGTCCGAGATGGAAGCCGTTGTCGGAGCTGAACACGATGTAGGTGTTGTCGAGCTGCCCGCTCTTCTGCAAGGAGCTCACGACGTTGGCGAGCATGTCGTCGACGCCGAGCATGGTCTGAAGCCGGCGGCGGTACAGCTTGTCGATGGTGGTGATCAGCGGCGCCGTGAGCGGCGGACGGTCGCGCAGCCATGCCGGCGCCGTGGGGTCGACCTGGTCGAACGACGGCGTGCGCGGCGCTTGCACACCGGGGAACGCGTTCGCATACCGAGGCGCCGGTGTCGCGGGCTGATGCGGCACATACGGCGCGACGTACAAGAAGAACGGCTTGTTCTTCGGCGCGCTCTCGATGAAGTCGCCGGCCTTCTGTGACAGCACGTCGACGAGATAGTCGGACGGCTGCGTGCCGTGATGCACGAGCGCGCCGTTGTCGTTGAGCTGGTAGTTGTACTCCGCGTAGGGGTTGCCGCCCGACGGGCTCACCCAGTCGTCCCAGCCGGGTGGCACGTAGGTGCGCGCGACGGTGTCGGGGTACCCGTTGAGGTACTTGCCCAGCAACCCGGTGTGGTAACCGGCGGCGTGCATCCACGTGCCGATCGTCGAGCTCTCGTTGCCGAGCGCGTGGAACTGCTCGAAGCCACCGGTGGGCGGCAGGTTGGTGTGCACGCCGTGGTTGTGCACGTACTCGCCGCGCAGGATCGACGACCGCGACGGGCAGCAGAGTGAATCGGTGACGAAGTAGTTGGAGAACGTCGTGCCCTGTTGGGTCATGAGCGAGTTGAACTTCGGAAACTTGGCCGGGTCGGTGTACGAGGCCAGATCGAGGTCGTCGGCGAGCACGAAGACGATGTTGGGTTGGCGACCGGCGCTCGCGGGAGCCGCGGTGCTTGCCGGCTTCGAGCTCGTCGACGACGAGCCGTTGCTGCATTCCGATACCAACAGGAGACATACGACCAGCGCGGCCACGGCCGGGGCTCGCATCGAGCGTCGGGACATGTCGAACATGCGGTCCTCACCTTCTGGCGGTCTTCGATCTCGCACGGCCAGCATGATCCCGGCCGATCAGCGCGGTGTCAGGTGTACATCACGGTGATGTGATCCGTGCGTCGTGCCCATGATGGTCGCGCGGCTCGATAACCTCCGGCACCGATGGCCGACGCATCCGACCGCTGGTGGAAGGAGGGAGTCCTCTACCAGCTGTATCCGCGGTCGTTCGGCGACTCCGACGGCGACGGCATCGGCGATCTGCGCGGCGTCATCGATCGGCTCGACCACCTGGCCTGGCTCGGCATCGACGGCGTGTGGCTCAACCCGATCACGGTCTCGCCCGACGCGGACTGGGGCTATGACGTCGCCGACTACTGCGACGTGCAGCCCGTGCTCGGCGCGCTCGCCGATGCCGACGAGCTGATCGCCGAGGCGGCAGGACGCGGCATCAAGGTGCTCCTCGACCTCGTGCCCAACCACACGAGCGATCAACACCCGTGGTTCGTCGACGCGCGTTCGTCGCGTGACGCGCCGCACCGCGACTGGTACGTCTGGGCCGACCCGAAGCCCGACGGGTCACCACCCAACAACTGGCTCAGCAGCTTCGGTGGCCCGGCGTGGACGCTCGACGACAACACCGGCCAGTACTACCTGCACAACTTCTTGTCCGCGCAACCCGACCTCAATTGGTGGAACGAAGAGGTGCGCGCCGAGTTCGACCGCATCCTGCGATTCTGGTTCGACCGCGGTGTCGCCGGTTTCCGCATCGACGTCGTCCACGCGATCGTGAAGGACGCCGATCTGCGCGACAACCCACCGACCACCGACGACGACCACTGGTTCGAGCGCCTACGGGGCCAGCGCCAGACGTTCAACGCCAACCGGCCCGAGGTGCACGACGTGATCCGGCGCTGGCGTGCCCTGGCCGACTCCTACGACCCGCCCCGCATCTTGGTCGGCGAGACTCACGTGTTCGACGTCGCGGCACTCGCGAGCTTCTACGGCACCGGCGACGAGCTCAATCTCGCGTTCAACTTCTTGATGCTTCACTCGCCGTTCGACGCGGCCGAGCTCCGGCATGTCGTCGAGGCGTCCGAGGAGGCACTTCCACCCGGGAGCTGGCCGGTGTGGACGGGCGGCAACCACGACGTCTACCGGTTCCCCACACGTTGGTGCCACAACGATCCCGAGAAGACCCGCGCCGCGATGATGATGGTGCTCACGCTGCACGGCAGCGTGTTCCTCTACTACGGCGACGAGATCGGGATGCCCGATACCGACATACCGCGTGAGCGGATCCTCGATCCCGTCGGGGTGTCGTATTTCCCCGTCTACGGGCGCGATCCGGAGCGCACGCCGATGCAATGGAGCGCGGTGCCCGGCGCGGGGTTCACCAGTGCGGGCGTCGAGCCGTGGCTGCCGTTCGGCGACGCGTCGGCCTGCAACGTGCACGACCAGCGCCGCGATCCCGATTCGGTGCTGTCGCTGTGTCGCGATCTCATCGGTCTGCGCGCCGCGATCCCTGATCTGCGCGCCGGCGCCTACTCGCGGGTGACCGCGCCCGACGGTGTGTGGGCGTGGCGGCGCGGCGAGCGGGTGATCGTCGCGCTCAACTTGAGCGCCGCGCCCGCAGAGGTCGATGCCGTCAACGGCCTGTTGCGCATCTCGACCCGTCGAACGCGTGACGGTGAACGCGTCGACGGCCGGCTCGTACTGGCACCGTGGGAAGGCGCCGTTGTCTGGCTCGACGCCTAACCAGGCGTTTGTTCAAAAGTGGTTCCTATAGGGCGCGCTCGCGCACAAACGCTTTAGTTGCGGTGCGCCGCGGTCCAGGCGAGGAGATCGTCGGCGGGCAACGCGTTGATGATGCGCTCGGCCGGCACGCCGGCTTCGGCCGCTCGCGCGCAGCCGTAGGGCTGCCACTCGAGCTGGCCGACCGCATGCGCGTCGGTGTCGATGCTGAACCGGCAGCCTGCGTCAACGGCAAGCGAGAGCAGCCGCATCGGGGGATCGAGACGCTCGGGCCGGCAGTTGATCTCCACCGCGGTGTCGAAATGCGCGCACGCGCCGAACACCAACGCCGGATCGAAGGTCGACTCGGGGCGCCCCTTCCCGACCACGAGACGGCCGGTGCAGTGCCCGAGCACATCGACGTTGGGGTTCGCGACGGCGCGCACCATGCGGTCGGTCATCGGCTGCGACGCCATGCGCAGCTTCGAGTGCACGCTCGCTACCACCACGTCGAGGTCGGCGAGCACGTCGTCGGGATGGTCGAGCGAACCGTCTTCGAGGATGTCGCATTCGACCCCGGTGAGGATGCGGAACGGCGCGAGCTCCTCATTCAAAGCCGCGACGATGTCAAGCTGCTCGCGCAGCCGCTCGACCGTGAGGCCACTCGCGATTTTGAGCGACGGCGAATGGTCGGTGAGCGCGAGATAGTCATGGCCGAGATCGCGCGCGGCGCGGGCCATCTGCTCGATGCGCGCCCCACCGTCGGACCAATCGGAGTGCGAATGCAGGTCGCCGCGCAGCGCGGCGCGGATGCCGGCACCCGGTCCGGAATCGGGCGCGGCCTCCGCCTCCAGTCGCGCCAGGTACTCCGGTGTGCCACCCGCCAGAGCCTGTTCGATCACCTGGCCCGTCGAGCTGCCGACGCCGGCGAGGCTCTTCAGCCGGCCCTGCGTCGCGAGCCCGCGGAGCTCCTCGACGGGACGATCGCGAATCGAGTCGGCCGCTTTGCGGAACGCCTGCGCCTTGTAGGTCGACGCCCGCGTCCGTTCGAGCAGCGTCGCGACGCGATCGAGCGCTTCGGAGGGATCCACAGCCGCGAAGGTACCCTCTCGCCCCATGGCCGACTCCGCGAAATCCATCACGGTCGAACGTGTCATCGCCGCACCGCCCGAGAAGATCTTCGACGTTCTCGCCGATCCGTCGCTGCATCCCGTGATCGACGGCTCGGGCACGGTTCGCAATACGCGCGGCACGTCGCCCGCCCGCCTGAGCCTCGGCGCGAAGTTCGGCATGTCGATGCGGATCGGCGCGCCGTACCTGATCACGAACCAGGTCATGGAGTTCGAGGAGAACCGCCGCATCGCGTGGTGGCATCCCGCGCACAACATGTGGCGCTACGAGCTCGAGCCCGTCACGGGCGGCACGCGTGTGCGCGAGACCTTCGACTGGTCGCGCAGCCGCGCGCCGTGGTTCCTCGGGCCGATGGGTTTTCTGAAGCGCAATCAAACCGGCATGGAGAAGACGCTCGAGCGTCTCGACCGCCATGTCACCGGAGGGTGATCCACGGCGCGCCCGTATACTCGGGGCGCCACGGAGGGGTGACTGAGTGGCCGAAAGTGCTCGCCTGCTAAGCGAGTAGGGGGTGTTAAGCCTCCTCGAGGGTTCAAATCCCTCCCCCTCCGCCACTCGAGGACTGCCCATGCCTGATCCCTCATCGACCTCCGAGACCCTGCTCGCGCTGGGCGCGGCGACGCTCGGCGAGTCGGGCGCGCACAGGATGCGTTCCCGCGTGAGTGCGGCGTGGGCGGGCGCGCGGCTGGCAGCTCCCGCGTTCACCGCGCGGTGCACGCCCGGCGACAACCTGGCGATCCATGTCGCGCTGACACGCGCGCCGCGGGACAGCGCGTTGGTAGTCGATGTCGGGGCCGAGCGCGAGTTCGGCTACTGGGGCGAGGTGCTCACCACCATGGCGGAGGCGCGCGGCGTCGCCGGTCTCGTCATTGACGGCGGCGTGCGTGACCTCGACGCGCTCGAGGCGCACGCGTTCCCCGTCTTCAGCGCGGGCGTCGAGTTGCGGGGCGCGTCGAAGAAATCGCCGGGCGAGATCGGCGTGACCGCCGAAGCCGGTGACGTGCAGGTGCAGACCGGCGACTGGATTGTCGCCGATGCCGACGGTGTGGTCGTCGTGCCTGCAGACGATCTTGACGACGTGCTCGTAGCCGGCCATGCCCGCGCGGAGAAGGAGCGCCGGTTGTTCGAGCAGCTTCGGGCGGGCGCAACCACGATCGACCTGCTCGGCCTCGACCCCTCGCCGATCACCGGGCCGTAATCGCCGTTTCACCGCGGGATCGAAGACGCACTGCGCGACTTGCGCGACTGACCGACAGAGCGCGTCAGACGAGGTGTTCGGGCCGTTCGCCGGCGAGCACGGCGACGACGCCTTCGCACGCGACCTCGGCCATGCGCCGGCGTGTCGCGAGCGAGGCGCTGCCGATGTGCGGCAGCAGCACAGTGCGGGGCGCGGCGAGGAGGCGCGGGTGCACTTCGGGCTCGTGCTCGAAGACGTCGAGCCCGGCCGCGAAGATCGTGCCGTCCTCGAGCGCGGTCGCGAGCGCCTCTTCGTCGATGACCGGCCCGCGCGAGGTGTTGACCAGCACCGCGCTCGGTTTCATCAACGCCAGCTCCCGTGCGCCGATGAGGTGAAACGAATCCTCGTTCAGAGGAACGTGCAGCGACACGATGTCGGACTCGGCGAGCAGCCGATCGAGGTCACCGACGTAGCCGGGAAGCGCGGTGTCGTGGCGGGTGTGGTGCACGACGCGCATGTTGAACCCGGTGGCGCGGCGCAGCACGGCTTGGCCGATCCGACCCAAACCCACGAGACCCAGGATCGCTCCGTGCACGTCGTGGCCGAGGTATTCGTTGATGCCCCAGCCGCTCCAGCGGCCGGCGCGCAGGTCGGCCTCGGCGTCGGAAGCACGCCGGGTCGCCGCGAGGATCAGCAGCAGTGCAAGATCCGCGGTCGTGTCATCGAGGACGCCGGGCGTGTTGCACACCGCGATGCCGCGCTCGGTGGCCGCAATCACGTCGATGTTGTCGTAGCCGACGGCAACGTTGGCCACGACGCGGAGCCGGCCGCCATCCGCGCCGGCCGCGAGCACCTCCGCGTCGATCCGGTCACTGAGGAGGCACACGATCGCGTCGGCGTCGCGTGCCGCTGCGACCATTGTGTCGTGGGTGAGCGGTTGCTCGCCGTCGACGCTCACGATCTCGTGACCCGCGGCGACGAGTGGATCAGTGCCACCCGGCGGGAGCTCGTGAGTGACGAGGACGCGGGCCACGCCGGATCAGTGACTCGTGTAGTCGACGGGGCCTGCGTCTCTGACACCCACCGCAAAGCAGAAGCAGTGGATCGGCGCGTGGTCACTCACGGGGCGCAAGCTGTGCACCAGGTTTGGCGGGATGTGCACGAGGTCGCCCTGAGCAATCTCGCGTTCCTCGCCGTCGATGACCATGATGCCCTTGCCCGACGTGACGTAATAGAATTCGTGGGTCGGATGCCGGTGCGGGTCGACCAGGCCGCCGCCGGACACTTCGAACTCGCTCACGAGCTCCAGGAAGCCGCCGTCGGTGATGTCCTTCATCTCGCGCGGGTTGACGAGCCACCAGACCGGCACGGTGCCGTTGTGCTCGACGACGGGAGCGACGTCTTCGATCGATCGC
>DASVIY010000093.1:0-10095 GCA_036386195.1 Acidimicrobiia bacterium
CTGCTCGTCTGTTGTGAGCCCGAGGAGCTCGCCCAGCACGCGGTCGTTGTCCTGACCGAGCGTCGGGCCGGCGCGCGAAAACCCGGCCGGCGCGTCACTCAATCGGTGGCCGGTGCGTTCGTAGTTGCCCTCACCCATGAACGGGTGCGTGAGCTGCACAAAGTGCTGCCGGTGCGTGACCTGAGGATCGGCGTGCACGTCGGCGAAGTCGTTGACGGGCACGGCCTCGATACCCGCGGCCTGCAGCATGTCGGCCACCTCGTCGCGCGTGCGTGCCGAAGTCCACGATGCAACGGCCGCTTCTACCTCGTCGATGCGGTCGCATCGGGCGGCAAACGTCGCGAGGGACGGGTCGTCGACGCCGATGATCGCGGCGAGGCGGGACCATTCGTCGTCGGTCCACGTCGCGATCGCGACCCATCGGTCGTCGCCGGTGCACGGAAACGCGCCGTGCGGTACGGCGTGGCGCGACCGGTTGCCCATCCGCACCCCTGTGACCCCGTCGATCTCGTAATCGAGCAGCCACGGACTGAGTGAGTAGATGCCGGTCTCCACTTGCGAGAAGTCGAGGTAGACGCCCCGGCCGGTGCGGCGGTGATACAGGAGCGCGGCCGCCAGGCCCGTGGCCACATAACGGGGCGCGAGTGAGTCGGTGATCGTCGCGTGCGGGCCGACCGGCTCGCGATCGGGCCAACCGGTGAGCCAGTTGAACCCCGAGAGCGCCGCGCCCTGCCCGCCGAAGCCGGGGTAGTCGCGATGCGGGCCGTTCTGCCCGTTGAGACACGCGCTCACCATGACGAGGTCGGGCTTCAGCGCGACGAGCGTCTCGTAGTCGAGCCCGAAGGCGCGCATGGCCTTGGGCGCGAAGTTCTCGGCGACCGCGTCGGCCCACTCGACGACGAGCCGGCGCACGAGCTCGATGGCCTTCGGGTGCTTGAGGTTGAGAGTGACGTCGACCTTGCCCGCGTTGAGCCCGTCGAACATCGGCGCGCCTTCGAGGCCGTGCGGGTTGTCGGGACCGAGCGCGTACACGCGCAGGAAGTCGGGCCGGCTCTTCGATTCCACCCGCAGCACCGTGGCGCCGTGCTCGACGAAGTAGCGCGTCGCGATCGGACCTGCGGCGCCCGATCCGAACTCGAGAATCTTGACGCCCGCCCATCCCGGCCGCCCCACTTCACCGGACGGCATTGCTCGGGGGCTCCACTGGGGAACGGGGCCCGCGCCGAGCGCGGGCGCGCCGGCCGAGGGGCGCGCCGGACCAGCTTCGCCGTCTGCGCTGGTTACCACCGCGAACGAGCGCGGGAACCGCTCGACGTCACCGACGGGTCCGAAGAACTCGCGCGCTGCCAGCTGCGCGCTTGCGTAGATCTCGCGTGGCGAGTTGGCCGGCGCGAGCATCATGTTGGTCTCGCACGCGAGGTCGTACAGCTCCTGCATGGTGTGTCGCGCGAAGTACTCGGCGACCGGGGCTTCGATCGCCTTGAGCTCGTCGTCGGTCGTCGTCGCGGGCGAGAAGTGGGTCCAGTCGCGTGCGGTGAGCGCGTCGGCGCCCGGAATGCCCTCCGCGGCGAGGCGCGCCGTCAGGAGTTGCAGGCTCGGCACGCGCGCCTTCCCGCCGCGGAGCCCGAACGACACGTAGCCATCGCGCGTGGGCCAGATCTCGCGTGTGCGACCGATGTTGGCGCCGCGGCGCCGGCCGCGGAAGCCCGTCTTCGGGAAGTTGGCCTGCATCGTCATGTTGGAGATGAACACGACTTCCTGCATCGACACGTCGACGCGGTGCGGCACGCCCGACCACAACGCGGTGAGCGCGGCGAACGCCGCTTCCGGCCCCACGTGCGCGTAGCCGGAGGGTTCGCTGCACCGAACCGGTGGACGGTCGGGGTCGCCGGTGCAGAACATGTTGCCGCTCGACGCCATCACGCCGAGATCGGACGCGCGCCACCGCGCGTGCGGCCCGGTGAGGCCGAACGGCGTGATACTCACCCACACGGCATTCGGCGCCCGTTCGGGCGGGAGGTCGAGTGTGCCCGGCCAGCCGGGCGTGTCGATCACGATGTCGGCGCCCGCGAGCAGCATGTCGATCGTGTCGTCGTGCGGACCGTCCACCACCACGCTCGTCTTGCTCGCGTTCCACGCCAGGAAGCGGTTCGGCTCGGCGCGCAACGGGTCACCGGCAGGGAGCTCGAGCTTCACGACCTCGGCACCGAGGTCGGCGAGGATGCGACCGGCGCGTGCGCCCGGCTCACCGGCCAGGTCGATCACGCGCACCCCATCGAGCAGGGCGGTTGTCATGGATCCCTCCGGCAACTTTCCCTGACGTTCGCGTCAGCCTACTCTGGGTGCCTCGCCGCTTCGCAGGAGGAACCGGATGTCGAAATACCGCATCGTCGACGCGGACTGCCACATCCTCGAGCCGCCCGACATCTGGACCAACTGGCTGTCGTCGAAGCACCAGGACAAGGCGCCGCAGCTCGTGAAGGACGCCGAGGGCGGCGACGCGTGGCAGACCGCGGTGGGCGGCGAACCCGACCCGATCGGACTGGTCTCCACGCCGGGGAGGCCGTTCGATCAGTTCCGCTGGCTGGGCGTCACCTACGACGAGGCACGCGCCGGTTGTTACAACGGTGTGGAACGGCTGAAGGACATGGATATCGACGGCGTCGACGCGGAAGTGCTGTTCCCACCGCAGCGCACGATGAGCCACTTCCTCGGCGACGACGATGACGACTTCGTGCTCGCCGGCGTCGAGGCGTACAACAACTTCCTGTTCGAGGAGTTCTGCGCGCCCGACCCGTCACGGCTGATCGGGCTCGCGCAGATCCCGTCGCTCGGCATCGACACCGCGGTCGACGGCCTCCGCAAGGCGAAGGCGCGCGGCGCGAAAGGCGTCATCATCTCCAACTGGCCCGCCGGCGGCAAGAGCTTGTCGACCGACGACGATCCGTTCTGGGCCGCGGCGGTCGACGAGGGCATGCCGGTCTCGATTCACATCAACATCATCTCCCGCCGTCAGCGGGCGCACGAGCGTCAGGCCGCGGCGAAGCGCGGCAACGAGCGGTACGCCATGAGCACCGAAGCGGCGCGGGCAAAGGCCATCGGGGGCATGAGCCACGTGTTCTCGATGTGTGCCGGGAACCTCACGGCGATGCTGTTCACGGGCGTGTTCGAACGGTTCCCGGAGCTGCAGGTCTGTTGGATCGAGACCGGCGTCGGCTGGCTGCCGCACCTCCTCGAAGGCATCGACGACCGCTATTGGCGCAACCGCACGTGGGGCAAGCTGCCGATCAAGCAGCCGCCGTCGCACTACTGGTACCGCAACAACGCGGCCACGTTCATCACCGACCGCTCCGGGATCGAGCTGCGCGAGAAGGTCGGCGTCGAGAACATGATGTGGTCGAGCGACTATCCGCACCACGGCAACGATTGGCCGTACTCGCGTCGCGTCATCGACGACACGATGGGTTACGTGCCGCGCGGCGAGCGGGACAAGATCGTCGCCGGAAACGCCGTTCGCATCTGGCGCCTCGACGACTGACCTCACGAGTCGGTCTGTCGATGGTCAGGGCGTGTCACATCCGCCGGCCAGCGGCGACTCGTCGCGCGTCAACTTCCTTGCGAGGCCAACTGAGGGTCGATTCGCGCCCGGACCAGCCGCGCTCCTTCGTTTACTCGTGGTATTACCGCCAAATACCTAGGCAAATCCTCGAGTAAACGATCGTGGCGTGTGGACGATCGCGGTGAGTGGTAGGCGCCCTCCGTCGGGCGCGCGCTCAGGCTCGGACCCAGCGGGGGAGGGTGACGTCGTCGACGGCGGCGAACACCACCCGCACGGGCGCGCCGATGACGATCGTGGCCGGGTCGATCTCGTTGATGGCACCGTCGGCCGACGTGACAAGGTTGCCGACGAAGCGGATGGCGGGGTCCTCGTCGAGCGCGACGACGATCACGTTGTACGGCGCGAGCTCGGCGTATGCAGGCAACAGCGGGGGATGCGGCACGATGAACGACCAGATCGTCGCCCGCCCCGACGTGCGCTCCCAGGTCGAGTCGGTCGAACGGCAGTACGGGCACATCGGCCGCGGCGGGTTGCGCCACTGTCCGCAGCCGGCACACGCCTGTACGAGCAGCTCGCCGCGCGCGGTGCCTTTCCAGAACGGCGCGCTCGCCCCGTCGAGCTCGGGCAGCAGAAGACCCGAATGCATCTCCATCACTTCGTGAGCAAGAGCGCGCTGGTGGGCACGCCCTCGCCGCTCGTCACCAATGACACGTCGGCATCCTCGACCTGACTCGTCGACGTGCCGCGGATCTGGCGCACGCCTTCGAGCACGAGATTGAACCCGTGCACGTACGCCTCCGACATGCCCGCGCCGGATGTGTTGACGGGCAGACCGCCGTTGGGCCACTCGATGTTGCCGTCGTCGGTGAACGGGCCGCCTTCGCCGCGCGCGCAGAACCCGTAGCCTTCCAGCGAGAGCGGAATCAGCGGGCTGAATGCGTCGTACAGCTGCGCGACCTTTACGTCGGCGGGCCCGAGGTCGGCGGTGCTCCACAGCTGCTTCGCGGCCGTCCACGCGGGGCCGCTGAGCGGGTCGTCGCAGAAGTAGTTGGTCATCACCTGATGCTGGCGATTGAAGCCCTGTGCGAACGAGTGGATGTACGCCGGCGGCTGCTTCAGATCCTTCGCCCGTTCGGCCGATGCGATGACGACCGCGAGCGCGCCATCGGTCTCGAGGCAGTTGTCGAAGAGGCACAGCGGCTCGGAGATCCAGCGGCCATCGAGGTACTGCTCCCGGGTGAGCTGCTTCTCGTACATCACCGCATTGGGGTTGCGGTTGGCGTGCTTCCGTGCGGCGAGCGCGACGTTGGCAAGGTGGTCGCGGGTCGCGCCGTATTCATGCATGTACCGGCGGGTGAGCATCGCGATCTCGTCGACCGGTCGCACCATCCCGAACGGCCGGCTCCACTGCCAATGCCCGCTGATGCGCTGGCTGACCTGCGCCCACGGCCGGCTGGCCTTGTGGGCGCGCTTGCGCGCACGCCACGCGACCGCGACACGTGCTTGGCCGGTGGCGACGGCCATCGCGGCGTGGCCCACTACACCGCATCCTGCGCCGCCGCCGTAGCCGATCTGCGAGAAGAACGTGATGTCGCCCAACCCGACGTTGCGCGCGACCTCGACCTCGCGATCGCCTTCCATGTTGAACTGCGCCAGCCCGTCGACCTCCGACGGGTCGATGCCGGCGTCGTCGAGCGCGGCCGAGATCGCCTGACACGCGAGCGACAGCTCCGAGTCGGCGAGCCCCTTGCCGAACGCGGTCTGACCGATGCCGACAATCGCCGTCTGGTCTTTGATGCCGTGCACGAGCGTCAGTACCCCTTGAAGTCGGGTGGGCGGCGTTCGATGAAGCTGGCGATGCCTTCGGCCGAGTCTTCCGTCTGCGCGTTGAGCTCGACGAACCAGGCCTCCTCGGCGAACGAATCGACGCGGTCGGCCTCGAGCGATCGGTTGAGCAACGCCTTCGCGAAGCCGAGCGCCTTGGTCGGTCCGTGCGCGAGCCGCTCGGCCCACTCCGTCGCCGCTGCCTGCAGCTCGGCTGCGGGCACGACCTTGTTGACGATCCCGATCCGCTCGGCATCGCCTGCCGACAGGTCGTCGCCGAAGAACACGAGCTCTTTCGCCTTGTGCATCCCGACGAGACGGGGGAGGAGATACGCGACGCCGCCGTCGGGCAAGAGTCCCCGGCGCACGAACACCTGGATGATGCGCGCCGTATCGGCCGCGATCACGAGATCGCACGCGAGCACCATCATCGCCCCGCCGCCCGCGGCAGTGCCGTTGAGCGCGCACACGACCGGCTTCTCGCAGTCCTGAATCGCGGCGCTCAGGGCTTGAATCCCGGTCGCGATCGTGCGCGCCCCGTCGCCGACGATGCGGTCAGGCGCGCCTTCCGGTTTCGGAGGCGGCGCGGCGCGTTGTGCCCGCAGGTCGGCGCCGGTGCAGAAGTGCTTCTCGCCCGCAGCCGTGAGCACGACGGCGCGGGCCTCGTACGACGCGTTGACCTCGGCGAGGCGGTCGATGATGCTGTTGCGCACGTCGGGCGTGATCGCGTTGCCGGCCGCGGGTCGGTTGATGGTGATCCACGCGACGCCGTTCTCGACGCGGTATTGGAGCTCGTCTTCCAGGGGGGGAGTGCTCAACTGGTCACCACCAGGGCATCGAGGGCGACCGCACCACGCGGCCGCACGACCAATGGGTTGATGTCGAGCTCGACGACATGGCCGGCGAGATCCAGCGCCAGGCGCTGCACGTTCATGATGACATCGACGAGCGCGCCGACAGCAACCGGCTTGCTGCCGCGGACGCCTTCGAGCAGCGCGAAGCCCTGCAACTCGCGGAGCATGCGCTCCGCCTCGTCGCGCGAGAACGGCGGCACGCGGAACGTGACGTCGTGCAGCACCTCGACGAGCACGCCGCCGAGCCCGACCATGACGACCGGGCCGAACAGCGGGTCGCGTGACACACCGACCACGGTCTCGATCCCACCGGTGACCAGCTCGCACACGAGCACGCCGTCGATCCGACCACTGTGGCCGGCCGCGCGCCGGGCCTTTCGCATCAACTCGTCGTACGTGGCGCGCACGTCCTTCGTGCTCGCCACGCCGACCGCGACAAGCCCGAGGTCGCTCTTGTGCACGAGGTCGGGGGACGAGATCTTCATCACGACGGGAAGCTTGAGCTGTTTGGCGGCTGCCGCGGCCTCTGCGGCCGAGGTGCACAACACGTCACGCGACGGCCGCACGCCGTACGCCTTCAACAACTGTTTCGACTCGTACTCGGACAGCGCTCCGCCGTGCCCCGCGCCGGCGAGCACCCGGCGCGCCTTGGCGGCGGCGGGGAGTGGCTCGGTCGGCGCGTCGGTGAACGGCGACTCGTAGCGTTGCACGAAGGCCCAATAGTCGACGTACGCCTTCACGGCGCGCACGCAGTTGCCGAAGGTGCGGAACACCGGCAGGTCACTACGCAGCAGCAGGTCGGTGTACGCGTCCTCGGTGCCGACAGGTGAGCCCCAGATGACGAAGATCGGCTTGTCGGTCGTCTTGGCCACGTCGATCAGGTCGCGTACGAGCGGCATCGACATCGAGGCCAGCGCGCCGGTGATCGGGCAGATCACCATGTCGACGTTGGGATCGGCCACGATCAGGTCGAGAATCTTGCGGCCGGCGTCGGTCATCACCGGGGGACCGCCGCAGTCGACGGGGTTGGACACGCGGAGGTAGCGGGGGATGAGGCCGTCGTGCAGCGCGGCTTGCGTCTTTTTCGTGAGCGGTGGGATGCGCAGGCCCGCGGCCGCGGCCATGTCGGCCATGTGCGCGCCCGTGCCGCCCGAGATCGCGTACACACACACGCCGTCGCCGGTCGGCGGTTTGGTCCGCGCGAACGCGGCCGCGGTGTCGAGGAGCTCGTCGAGGCCGTCGACCCGGGTGATCCCGAACTGGCGGAAGACGGCCGAGATCACGGCGTCGGAGCCGGTGAGATGACCCGTGTGGGCCATCGCCATCGACTCGCCCTCGTCGGTACGGCCGACCTTGACCATCACGATCGGCTTGCGCAGCCGCGCGGCGTGGTCGGCGGCGAGCATGAGCGCGCGGCCGTCCTTGAAGCCCTCGATATAGGCCGCGATCACGCCGACCTCGGGCTGGTCGGCGAAGTACTTCGCGAAATCGGCGAACTCGAGATCGACTTCGTTGCCGGTCGGTGCCCAATGCGAGAGGCGGATGCCCAGCTCCTGCCCTTGGAAGACCGGCCGGCCCTGATGCCCGCTCTGCGTGATGAGCGCGATCGACGGCCCGGTGAGGTCAGCGCGAAACTCCTCGAACGCGTTGAGGTTGGTGTTGGGGCCGAGCAGGTGCACGTCGCCTTCACGCACCAGCTCGGCCAGCCTGGCTTCGAGCTGCGCGCCCGCGGCGTCGGTCTCGGAGAAGCCGGCTGCGAAGATGACGGCGAACGCCGGGCGCGGCTCGCGCGCGAGCACTTCCTCGAACGTGTCGACCGCCGCGCCCGTCAGGATGATCGCGAGGTCGAGCTCGCCGGGTACGTCGGCGATGGTGCGGTAGCAGCGCGCACCGGCGACGGTCTCGTACTTCGGGTGCACCGGAAAGAACGCGGCGCCGTGCCGATCCGTCCACGCCTTGAACTTACGGGTCATGGTGCCGTTCGGTTTGCGCATCGACTCCGAGGCACCGATCACGGCAACCGCCTTCGGGTGCAGGAACCGGTCGAGGTCGACATCTCGAAGCCGCAACGGCCGTCCACTGACGTCGACGGGTATCTGGCGCGAACTCGAGGGCATGCCGGTGGCTCCGAGCAGTCGGTGGGCGTACGAGTATGACACCGGAGTCAGGAACCGGGCTACTCCCCGGCGCTAGGGTGCCCCGCACGTCGCCGTGAGGAGGCCCGCATGCGCATCGTCGTCGACTATGACAAGTGCCAGAGCAACGCCGTGTGCATGGGCATCGAGCCCGCGGTGTTCGAAGTGCGCGACGACAACTTCCTCTACGTGCTCCAGGAGAATCCGCCCGAGGAGCTGCGCCCGAAGATGGAAGAGGCCGTCCGCATGTGCCCCACCCAGGCCATCTCCATCGAGGGGTAAGTGCCCGACACGATCGTCGTCGCCGGCGCGTCGCTCGCAGGGCTGCGCGCAGTCGAGGCACTCCGGCGAGACGGCTACGACGGCCGCATCGTCGTCGCCGGCGCCGAGCCGCACCTGCCGTACGACCGGCCGCCGATGTCCAAGGAGCTGCTCGCGGGCAGGACGGAGCCGGAGCAGATCGCGCTGCGCAAACAGCCGTACGACGATCTCGACGCCGACTGGCGCCTCGGGCGACGCGCCGCGGCGCTCGACATCGCCAATCATGAGGTCGAGCTGCACGACGGTGAACGCTTTGCCTTCGACGGGTTGGTGGTCGCGACCGGAGCAACGCCGCGCACGCTGCCGAACCAGCCGACCTTGGCAGGGCTGTTCATGTTGCGCACCCTCGACGACTGTCTCGCGATCCGCCGGCTGCTCGACGCGTCGCCGGCACGGGTGGTGGTCATCGGTGCCGGGTTCATCGGCGCGGAGGTCGCGGCGACGTGTCGGGGCCGGGGCGTCGACGTCACGGTGCTCGAGGCGCTTCCGGCCCCGATGGTGCGCGGTGTCGGCCCGGTCATCGGCGAGGTGCTGGGCGAGATGCACCGCGACCATGGCGTCGACCTCCGTTGCAACGTCGTTGTCGACGGCTTCGTGGGCGACGACCGCGTCACGGGCGTGCGCCTTGCCGACGGGTCGGTGATCGAAGGTGAACTCGTGCTCGTCGCCGTCGGTGTCGCGCCCGAGACCCGCTGGCTCGAGGGGTCGGGCCTGACGCTCGATAACGGCGTCGTCTGCGACGAGACGCTGCTTGCTGCGCCGGGCATCGTCGCGGCCGGCGACGTCGCCCGCTGGCCCAACCCGTTGTTCGACGGCGAGCTCATGCGCCTCGAGCACTGGACCAACGCCGCCGAGCAGGGGGTCCACGCCGCGAAACGCCTGCTCGGCGACGTCGCCGACGGTGACAGTGACGGCGAGCCGTTCTCGTCGGTGCCGTTCGTCTGGTCGGACCAGTACGACTTGAAGATCCAGACCGTCGGGCGCTTCCACGGCGACGACGAGATGACGATTGCGCACGGCTCTCTCGAGGAGCGCCGCTTCGTCGCGCTGTTCGGACGCGGCGGCCGCCTGATGGGCGCGATGGGCTTCAGCCGTCCTCGACAGGTGATGCAGTACCGGCGGATGATCGCCGATCGCGGTTCGTACGCCGACGCGCTGGCATTCGCGTCCGAGAGCTGAACGCCGCAAGTCGTTCGCATGGCGCGGCCGCCATCGGCAATTGTGGGCCCGATGCGGGACCGCGAGCGCCTCCTCACCCCGCGGTTCGCGCTCATCGTCGGCGCCGGTCTGTGCTACTTCCTCGCGCTCGGCTCGCTGCTGCCGGTCCTCCCGCGATACGTGGAGGGGCCACTCGGCGGCGGTGACGTCGAAGTCGGCATCGCGGTGGGCGCGCTCTTCGTCG
>DASVIY010000094.1:0-2190 GCA_036386195.1 Acidimicrobiia bacterium
CCGCGTCGAAGGATCCGGCGTCGGTCTCGACGCGTTTGGTGACGGGATCGATCGACCGCACCGTCGACTGGACGAACTGCACCCCCGGCCTGACGACATCACGGTAGGGGTGGTGAACCGCCGCCGGGGCGGCGCGCCCGAACATGACGTCGAGCTTCGAGTACCCGAAGATGAACCCGTCGTTCTGATCGATCAGCACGACGTTAACGTCGTCACCGAGCTCTTCCGACAACCGGGCCGTCAGCTCGAGACCGCCGAACCCTCCACCGAGAACCAAGACGCGCATGGCGGAAATATACAGAGCGCACTTGACGGGCGCCTGCCGTCCTCCTGAGCCCCTCCCCCACGTTCGAGTTCGTAGACTTCGGCCTCTTGAGGAACCCTCGGAGCACGCGGCGGGGTGCTGCAAGGGTCGTCGTCGTGACCATCCTCCTGACCGCCGTCGTGCTCGGCGGACTCGACTGCAGTGGCGGCGAGTCGAATGCATCGGCATCCCGCGCGACGCCGAACACGTGGCGGTTCCACGGGACCACCGCCGAGACGAACCTCCCGCAGGGCAAGGTGTTCGTCGCGGAACGGCCGTTCGCAATCACGCTGCGACCAAGATCGAGCCCGGCGCATGAGCTCGTCGCGCCCCGCCCCGCGGGGTGCGGATGCGCCGACCTCGGCTTCGTTTCGGCCACCGGTCGCGCGCGCGTCACGTCGTGGGCGCCCACGGGTCGCGGGAGCACGCTCACCGGGCCTGCGCATCTCAGCGACGGCACGACGGCCACGATGCGTATCGATGCCACGCGCGACCGGGGAGTGCACATCGTGCTCCGTCCGCCGGCCCGCTCGCCCCGGCCCTCCGCGTGGGAACTCGCGATCCCACACTCGCGCAACGAAGGTATCTACGGGCTCACGGAGCGCATCGTCGACGACTACAACCAGTCGGAGCTCGAGCCCGCAGAGGTCGGCTCCCTCGATCGCACCGGCGAGATCGTGAAGATGTACGTCACGCCGACGATCTCGGGGTACGCACCGTTCTTCCAGTCGTCGCGGGGGTACGGCGTGCTGGTCGACGGAACCATGCCGGGCACCTACGACGTCGCGCACAGCGATCCGGCGATCACGCGCGTCACGTTCGAGTTACCACAGCGCGGACCGTCGGCGGTCGAGGCGTCAATACACCTCTTTGTCGGCGACCATCTCGCGATCCTCGACCAGTTCACGCGCCTCACCGGCAGACCGGTGCAGCCACCCGACGCGGTGTTCACACACTGGCGCGGGCGCGACGAGGACCCGGTCGGCAAGCCGGTGCAGTGGCACGGCATCCCGATCAACCCGACGGTGGCTGAAGACCTCGCCGCGTACGAGCGGGCGCGCATCCCGCCCGGCATCTTCCACTTCGACCGACCCTGGGCGATCGGAAGCGAGGGGTACGGCGACCTCGTGTGGGACCCGGCGCGGTTCCCGAACGCCCAGCGCATGTTGGCGGAGATGCGGCGGGTCGGGTGGAAGATCGAGGTCTGGGTGTCGCCATGGGTGCTCGACGCACCGAACGCGTACGCAAAAGCACACGGGTACCTCGCACCGAACTCGACGCGCGCGCTCGACCTCACGAATCCCGACGCGGTCGCGTGGGAGGAACGGCGAATCGTTGCGTTCCTACGCGGCCCCGAGGGCCGATACGTCGACGGATTCTTCTTGGATCGCGGCGACGAGTTCGACGTGTCCTCCCAGGCCACCGATATCTACCACGACGGTCGGAGCGGTCGCGAGATCCACAACGCATATCCGGTGCTCTACGAGCGCATGTTCCACGACGCGCTCGTGAAGGCGCGCGGCACGACGCACGGGAATGCGAACGGCTGGTTACTCGCGCGGCCGTCGTACACCGGATCGCAGGCCTACGTGGTGCGCTGGCCGGGTGACACGCATAGCCGCACCGGCGTCCTCATCCCCGAGCAACCCGAGACCAGCGCGTCCACCGACAAGGGTCTGCGCAGCTACCTGATCAGCATGCAGCGCGCCGCGTTCATGGGCACCGATTTCATCGGCTCGGACACAGGGGGCTATTCGCAGTGGAACGACAAGGACCTGTACGCGCGCTGGATCGAGGTGAGCGCGCTCAGCCCGCTGATGCGCTTCCACGGCAAAGGCGCTGCGCCGTCGGACGCGAATTCCGACGGCACGACCGACACCACGTTG
>DASVIY010000095.1:0-7214 GCA_036386195.1 Acidimicrobiia bacterium
CGGGGAACGTGACGGCGGCCGTCGCCGTCCGAGAGGGGAAACATGAAGCTCGTCACCGCAATCATCAAGCCGCAACACGTCGAGGCGGTCAGTGACGCCCTGCATGACATCGACGTCGGGGGGATGACCATCGCCGAGGTGCGCGGTCACGGCCGCCAGCGCGGCCACACGGAGGTGTATCGGGGCGGTGAGTACACCGTCGATTTCGTGCCGAAGATGGAGATCAGGGTGGTGACGCACGACAGCGAAACAGAGAAGGTCGCGAACACGATCATCGACGCGGCGCGCAGCGGGAAGATCGGCGACGGAAAAGTGTGGATCCAGCCGCTCGAGATGGTCGTGCGCGTTCGCACCGGCGAGATCGGTGACGAAGCGATCTGATCGCACCTCGCTTTCGATAGGAGACCGACGCAGCGCAACGCGCCGGCGGATGACACTGACATCGCCTTGCTGCACGACCGGCAGCGCGATGTACGTGTCGTCGCCGGCGCGTTCGCGCGTTGACCGACTCTGGTGACGCGTTGCGCCGTCCGCGTGATCGTGTCAGAAGGTGGTCAGGCTGACGTCGATTCACGTTCACGGTCGATACACCGAGGCGAAATCGCGGCTCTCTACGTTGGTCCGCATGATCACTCACATGAGCGAAACCATCAGGAAGCCCGAAGCACGGCGGTATTTCGCCGGTTATCTCGGGGGCAAGATGATCGGCCTCTTCGCGGTGATCGCCGCGATCTGGGCCTTCACCATGACCTTCAGCGGAGTCGCCGGCGCAGCGGTGCTGCACCAGGCGGCGGTCAAAGCGCAAGACGTAGTGAACCCGGTCAACACCGGGTGGGTGTTGGTCACCGCGTTCCTCGTGTTCTTCATGCAGGCCGGCTTCATGATGCTCGAAGGTGGGTTCGCACGAACCCGTGAAGTGTCGAACGTCATGATCGAATGCATCGCCGACACGGCGATGTGCGGCATGTTGTTCTGGGCCTTCGGGTTCGCGTTCATGTTCGGGACCGGCAACGGCTGGATCGGCTACCACCAGTTCTTCCTTCAAGGCGCGCCGCACACATACGGCACCACGGGCGTCGCGTTCCTCGCGTTCTTCCTGTTCCAGTTCGCGTTTGCGGACACAGCCAGCACGATCGTGTCCGGCGCGATGGTGGGGCGCACGAAGTTCCGTGGCGACCTGATGTACAGCATCGCGTTGAGTGGCTTCATCTACCCGATCTTCGGCCACTGGGCCTGGGGTCCGAACGGCTGGCTCGCGACGATGAGCACGCCGTTCCACGACTTCGCCGGCTCGACGGTGGTGCACACCATCGGTGGCGTGCTCGCTCTCACCGGTGCGATCGCGCTCGGTCCGCGCGTCGGCCGCAAGTTCAAGCGTGACGGTGGCGGCATGCCTCCGGGCCACAACATGACGCTCGCTGCGCTCGGTGGCGTCATCCTGTGGTTCGGCTGGTACGGGTTCAACCCGGGCAGCACGCTGTCGTTGATGGACTTCGAGGGTGTCGGTCGCATCGCGACGAACACGACACTCGCGGCCTGTGCCGCGTGCCTCGTCGCAATCGCGTGGGTGTGGCCACGCTCGAAGAAGTTCGACGTCGGCATCAGCATCAACGGGCTGTTGGCGGGACTGGTTGCGATCACGTGTCCGTGTTATTGGGTCTCGCCCTTCGGAGCCATCTGCATCGGTGCGATTGCGGGCGTGATCGTGGTGCTCGCCGTCGACTTCACCGAATGGATTCGGGTCGACGATCCATGCGGCGCATTCGCGGTGCACGGTGTGTGCGGCATCTGGGGCACCCTCAGCCTCGGACTCTTTGCGGCCGGCCTCTACGGAGCGCCCACGCCGACCGGTGCCGACAACAGCACCGTGGTCACGGGGCTCTTCTACGGTGGTGGGACGCACCAACTCGTTGCCCAGATCATCGGCAGCGCGGCCATTGGAGGAGCAACGCTGGCAGCGGGACTCTTCATCATGTACCTGCTCAAGTGGACGCGTGAGCTGCGCATCACCGAGGCACAGGAGATCGAAGGGCTCGACATCGTCGAGCACGGTGCCCCGGCGTATCACAACGAACCCGCCTACGAGGGGTACTCACCCATCCCGGCGGCCAAGTCGAACGGAGGATCTCGCACCACCGTCGATGCGCCACTCACCGGTGCGTTGAGGGAGTAACGCGCAAGTCCGGTACATGGAAACGGGAGGACCGGTCGGCGACCACGTCGGCCGGTCCTTTCGTATGTGCACGGCGCCGCTCAGCTCGGATCTCTGATCCAGCTGCCGTGGAAGCCGAACGGCACGCGTTGCGGCAATGGGACGACGGCAAGGGGCGCGGCCGTGAGGTCGCGCGCGTCGAGGATCACAAAGTCGCTCCCGTTGCGGCCTTCGTCGTAGACGTAGGTCATCAGCCAGCCGTCGTCTTCAGCGGCGTCGTCGCTCGCCGGCACGAACACGGCTTCACCCGGCACGCGTCCGCTGCCGAAGTCGTGCGCGACCGCCGAGCCGTCGTCACGGTCGTACTTCACGAGCGTCTTGAAGGAGGTCAGGCCATGCACGCCCGCCTCGACGTCGTAGTGATAGCGGTACGGGAGGCCCGTCCGGCGCGGATCGGCGCGTGGGAACTCGACGTTGCGCTCGTCGAGCTGTTCCGACGAGACCTTCCCGGCGCTCGGGTCGATGCGCCACCTCCACAGAGGCGAGGGATTGAACTCGTCGCCGGATTCCTTCCATAACGTCTCGTAGCGCGGCACGTCGATCACCACCGCGTCGCCGTCGTCGAACGCGTTCACGGGGTGGAACACGTAGCACGGGTCGATCTCGTACCACGTTGTCTCGGCGTTGGACCCTCGCCGCGGCAGGACGCCCAGGCGCGCACCGTATGACTCGTCCCAGCGGTACGGCATGGTGCCCTGCATCGCGAGCTCGAGATCGAACACGACCGGCAGATCCATGAACACGACGCGCGTCGCGGTGACGTTGAAGTCGTGGATCATGGTCGGGCCGTTCACGTCGATCGGCTCGCTGTGCACGAGGTTCCCGGCCGCGTCGGCGACGTGGTACACGAGGTAGGGAGGGAAGAACGAGTAGCCGAAGAAGTGCAGCTCGCCCGTCGTCGGGCACAGCTTCGGGTGCGCGGTCATCGAGCCGTTGAGCCTGCCGGCGAAGTCGTACACGCCCACCGTGTCGAGCTCCGGCGTCACCTCGGTCGGCAGGCTGCTCTCGACCAGCGCGAGCATGCGTCCCGCGTGCTCGACGATGTGCGTGTTGGCGACACCGACAGTGAAGTCGACCGTTCCGTCGGCGCTCACGAATTCGCCCTCGCCGGCGAGCGCCTTGGTGCGCACCCACCGATTGCGGTACCAGCGGGCAGAACCGTCGCGTAGCTCGACGCCGTGGAGCATGCCGTCGCCGACGAACCAGTGACCCGGCGCGCCCGACCTCTGATTGGGTCCGTTTCGAACGTACCGTCCGCGCAACGCCTCGGGGATCTTGCCTTGCACGGACAGGTCGAACGCGGTGACTTCCTCGCTCACCGGCGCGAAGTTGCCGCGCAGATAGAACGGTGTATTCGAGTCGAGAGCTGCGGCCATCGATCACCTCCTGGATGGACGCGAGGTTACGTCCGAGCTTGTCGATGTGTCAGGTGGTAGTGGAGCGTGGATGGAATGGACGTGAAGACAATCGGGAAGCCGCTGCGCGCAACGACAGTGCCGATGCGGCGCGACCCAAAGCGGTCTAGCGTCCGTTTGCCAGCCAGTCCGACAGCTCTCGATGGGAGACCCAACATGGCAACCAAGGGCAAAACGCAGTTGTTGATTACGTTCGTGGCGAGTCCGGACAAGGTCGACAAGATCGATTCGCTGGTCGCGAGTCACGGTGCATACATGGCAAAGACCCACCCCCGAGACGGGTCCAAGGCCCTGCTCAGTTACAACCTCTCGAAGGGACCCGAGTTGACCAATCCGCTCGATCCTGGCTCCGAGGCGACTGGCAACACCCGATACGTGCTCGACGAGATCTACGAATCCCCGGCGGGGATCGAGAACCACTGGCAGGAGTCACAGAAATCTTGGGCCGACTTCGCGGCGATGGTGGAGGTACTCAATAGCTGCAATACGCAGACGCTGCACTGCGGCGAGATCGCCGAGTCCCTCTGGTAACCAGCACGCGATTCATGACGCGCCAGAACTGCCGCTCGGCACTCGCCGAAGACAGGCAGATCCGACCAGAACGCGCGCCCCATAACGCCTCGGAAACGCCGGGGCACCGACACAGCCAGGAACAGCAGGGCTTCTCCTGGCAGAACAAGCGCCGAGCGGGCAATCTGTATTGGAACGGTTGTCACTGCTAGGACTCAGGAGCGTGGGAGGCGACGCGTAGCGTTCGGCCGAGGATGAAGGGGAATGAAGATGCTCCGCAATCCCGACCATGTCACCGTCGCCGTGGCCGACGCGGCGACGGCGATCGAGTTTTTCGAGCTGCTTGGCTTCCACAAACAACACGTGGCGGTGATCGATGGAGGTGCCCCGGCGCGATACATGGGGATGCCGGACATGAAGGCCGAGCACATCACGCTCGAACTCGAGGAATCCGAGCCCCGCTTCGAGATCCAACTGCTCGAGTTCGATCCAAGCCCTGCGGACGATCCGGGTGAGCATCCTACGAATCTGCGGCGACGCGGGTACAACCACCTTGCGTTCCGTGTGGACGACATCACGGCCGTCGCCGCCCATCTCATGGCCAACGGGGTCATCATGCTCAGCGAGGAGATGGACTACATCAACCGGCGGCTCCGGTTTTTCGAAGGTCCTGAAGGGATCACCCTCGAGCTGGTGCAGTGGGTCGAATCGGATAACGCTCACGGCTGAGGCGCGGGGACCGGAAATGCGGTTTCCGGGGGGCGTGCTGGACTCCGACGGTTGGTCTGGGCCGTGGCAAGCCGGTGCCCGCGTGTGTTCTGAAGGCCTCTCGGGCTCAGTTTGGTTTCGCGCGGCGGCTCCCGTTCGTCTCCCGCGCGATTCAATCGGCCCATCACGATGCACGACGGGGAACGGAAACAGCGAGAGCGTCGAGCGAGCGCTTCACGCCGTCGACAAAGACGTCCAGGTCCGTGCATAGGTCCCGATCGGCGACCACGGTGATGTTGAACTGCTCCGCGTACGACAGGGCGCCCACCCCGATCGAGAGGTTGGCCGTGATGGGAACCAGCGGAAAGAGCTCACGTATCGGAGTGCCGGCAAAGTAGAGGGGCACGGGTGGTCCCGGAACGTCGGCGACGTACGCGTTCATGATCCGCTGATGGGGCATGAAGAGGAGGAACACACGCTGGACGACGATGCTTCGGAAAAGGTTTCCCGCCGGCGGCCGGCTCTTCGTCTTCCTCGCGGCGCTCTCCGCGGCGATCCGTTCAAGCAGTCTGACATCATTCGGTTCGCCGATCGGAAGTGGCACCACCATCCCAGCGTCGACGTTGCCCTGCGCCTCACCCGGCTGCTCTTGGTGCAGCGACACCGGAACGAATGCCCGCAGAACGAGATCCTCGACGCGCTCGCCGCGGGCCTGGAGCAGCGCGCTGTAGCCGCGGGCCACCGCGGCCAACAGGACGTCGTTGATCTTGGTGTGGTGGGCGTGTGCGATCTCCTTGGCGACACCGAGGTCGCTGCGGATGATCGCCAGCCTGCGATCTGAGCCGATCGGGAGGTTGACGCTGCTCCGCGGGGCGCGTCCTTCCGCGAACATCTCACGCATCGCCGGCCACGCTCGCCGCATGCGCCGAAGCGTGCCGATCGGATGGGTGAGCGCCGCAAGCGCGCGCTCGGCCTCGTGGCGCCGCCGGCGCAGGTTGTCCGCCAACAGATCGCTCCTGGACGGCATCGGCACCGGCGTCCATGGCGGTGCGGTCGTCTCCGGAGGCTCGGGCACGGTGTCCACGAACGCGCCGAGCGTGGCGACACCGGCAACGCCGTCGGCGATGGCGTGGTGCACCTTCATGAAGAGCCCGACACGGCCGTCGGGCAAGCCAGGGAGGAACGACATCTCCCACAACGGTCGCGAGCGCGGTAGCGGGCGGCGACGGAGCGTCTCACATGCACGTAGCACCTCGGTGTCGCCACCCGGCGGCGCGACGGGGAAAACCCCGACGTGTTCGGTGAGATCGACGGATGGTGCGTCCACCCACAGCGGCCACCCGAGACCGACGCTCGGTGTGCACAGGAGCTGACAGAAGCGGGGAACGAGGTGCAACCGTCGGCCGATGTGCTCTCGGGCGGCCTCGATCAGGACGCGACCATCCGCGTCGAGGAGCCTCCCGCCGTCGAGGATCGCCAGTGCACCGATGTCCTGCGGCCACCCCTTGGCTTCCGGCCAGACGAGCATGAGGTCTGCCGCGGCCAAACGTTCAACCGTCGGGGACTCAAGGGCGACTGTCACACGTACACCCCTTCGCCGCTCAGCGATCGATGGTCACCAATGACAGGTCAACTCGATTGTCGCGCCAGAGGGTGTGCGACCGCTGAAGCGATTCGAGCACGCAGTTGAACGGGAGAGGCTAGAGAACCGCCGCTGGAGGAATGGAAAACGCATACATGACGACGGAAAGGCCGACGGCGACTACTGCGCCCGAACCGGCGATTTGCTCGACACGCGGGGTGCCCCGAAACGGTCACGCGAGCGGGCCGCACACCGTGACCCAAGTGCCGTACCGGGATACCCGATAAGACGAGCTGAGGAACACCGATGCGGGTATCCCCAACGTGCAGAACACAGAGCGCGCCGGGCCCGTGACCAGGCTCGACGCGTGGAGCGGGTGACGGGAATCGAACCCGCGTTCTCAGCTTGGGAAGCTGATGTTCTACCTCTGAACTACACCCGCGCGAGGACGGCGCGAATCTTGGCGCGAAACCTCGGTGCCGAGTCCGTCCCGAAGCGGTGATCGTATCGGGCGGGGTCACCTCGAACAGAACCTGAGTGCCAATGCACTCACAACCGTGTTCACCGTCGTCGGTCGGTGAGTTCGTTGATGGCCGACGGCGTGTCGAGGTCGTCGAACGCCGCGGCGTAACGCTGTGCGAGTGCGAGTGAGACTTCCGGCCGCTGCCAGGTGTTCGAGGCCGCGGTGGCGAGCCAGATCGTGAGGCCGTGCGCAACCGAAGCCCGATAGCGAAGCCACGTCTCCGCACGCGACGGGCGGTCGGTGTCGGGGACATCGAGCGCGAAG
>DASVIY010000096.1:0-4168 GCA_036386195.1 Acidimicrobiia bacterium
GCCAGGGTCGCGCTCCAGTGTCACGGGGCCATCGGCTACAGCTACGAATACGACCTCCACCTGTTCATGAAACGGGCGTGGGCGCTCGCTGCCGCATGGGGCGACGCTCGTTGGCACCGGGCCCGTGTGGGACGTGCGATCCTGTAGGTCCCCGACACATGGAGAACCGATGCGTCGCGCCACGGTCGGCTACGACGACGACGAGATCAACGAAGGCGAGAAGGGCGACACGCCCGACACCGGGAGCACAGTTGTCGACGTTTGCGTCGGCGACCAGTTCGTGTGGTTCGACTCCGGCGAGCTCGACCTCATGCCGCAGGACAAGAAGGACGCGGAGCCGACGCCCGAGGAGACGGCCAACGTCGACAAGATCACGCGCCAGTTCGGCCACAACCTGACCGAGGACTGGGAAGACCGTGACTCCCGTGGCATCTTCGGCTTCGTCTACCGGCACGCGATGCATCATCCCGGTTTCGTCGGCGTCGTCGATCACATGGCGCTCAACCCCGAGGCGATGGCCAAGCTGGCTGACGAGACCGATAGCGTGCGCAAAGAGGAAGCAGAAGACGACGCAAGAGACGCAGCCGCCGAGAAGTAAGGGAGAGCCGAATGCCTGAGGCCTACATCGTCGACGCGGTCCGCACACCTGTGGGCAAGCGCGGCGGCGGCTTGAGCCACGTGCATCCGGCCGACCTCGGCGCCCACGTGATCAAGGCGCTCATCGACCGCAACGACGTCGATCCGATGGGCGTCGACGACGTGTTCTGGGGCTGCGTCGACACCGTCGGCCCGCAGGCCGGCGACATCGGCCGCACATGCTGGCTCGTGGCCGGGCTGCCCGAGGCGATCCCCGGCACCACGATCGACCGGCAGTGCGGCTCGTCGCAACAAGCGGTGCACTTCGCGGCGCAGGCCGTCATGAGCGGCACCAACGACATGATCGTTGCCGGCGGCGTGCAGAACATGAGCATGATCCCGATCAGCAGCTCGATGACGCTCGCGGAGCCGTTGGGATTCGTCGACCCGTTCCACGACTCCGAAGGCTGGCAGGCCCGCTACGGCGACCAGGAGGTCACGCAGTTTCGCGGCGCCGAGATGATCGCCGACAAGTGGGGCATCTCGCGTGAAGACATGGAGGCGTTCGCGCTGGAGAGCCACACGCGCGCCATCCGTGCGCAGGACGAAGGGCGCTTCGACCGCGAGATCGTGCCCTACGGCGACGTCCACGTCGACGAGGGACCGCGCCGCGGCACCACACTCGAGAAGATGGCCTCGCTCCCGACCCTCGAAGACGGCGGACGGCTCACCGCCGCCGTCGCGTCGCAGATCTCCGATGCCGCGACGGCGATGCTGATCGTCGGCGAGCAGGCGCTCAAGGATCACGGCCTGAAGCCGCGGGCTCGCATTCATCACCTGTCGGTCCGCGGCGACGACCCCATCTACATGCTCACCGCCCCCATTCCCGCGACGGCCTACGCGCTCGAGAAGAGCGGGATGTCGCTCGACGACATCGATCTCGTCGAGATCAACGAGGCGTTCGCGTCTGTCGTGCTCGCGTGGCAGCAGGAGACCGGCGCCGATCTCGCCAAGGTCAATGTGAACGGCGGCGCGATCGCGCTCGGACACCCGCTCGGCGCCACCGGCGTCCGTCTGATGACCACGCTGCTGCACGAGCTCGAACGCACCGGCGGCCGCTACGGGCTCCAGACGATGTGCGAGGGCGGCGGCCAGGCCAACGTCACGATCATCGAACGCCTGAGCTGATCGTCAGCTCACCGACCCGCGCAACGGAAGCCCCGCGGCGCGATAAACGGCGTCGATGGCACGCATGTTGAGGATCGAATCGGACGGCGGCGTCAGCGTCGGCTCGCCGCGTAACACCGCCCCGGTGAACGCGTCGAGCTGGTACTCGTAGGTGGGCTTGCGCCCGAAGTTCTCCCGCGTCGTACGGCACCCGACGCGCAACGTGAGCCGGTGGTGGAACTGCGCGGTCGGGTTGAGCACCTTCATCGCGCCCTCCGTACCCGTCACCTTCACGGAGACCTTGAGCAGCTGGCGCGACATCAACGAGCACGTCATCTGGCCGGTCGCGCCACCCGGAAATGCGAGGTCGGCTTGCATCCAGCGGTCGACGTCGGGTGCCGACAGCTTGTACCGCGCGGCGGCGACGTCGGGCTCGCCGCCCATGAGCCGCGCCATGTGCAGGGCGTAGCAGCCGACGTCCATCGTCGCGCCGCCGGCGAGATCCAAGCGGTAGCGGATGTCGTTCTTCAGCGGCAACGGGATGCACATCGCGGTCTCGACACGCTGGATGTCACCGAGCACGCCGGTGTCGACAACCTCCTTCATGCGCCGTGCGAGCGGGTGGTAGCGGTAATGGAACGCCTCCATCACGACGAGCCCGCTCGCGTCGGCCGCCGCGGCCACTTCCTCGGCTTCGGCCGCGTTCGCGGTGAACGGCTTCTCACACAGCACGTGCTTCCCGGCCGCCAGCGCCTTCAGGGTCCACTCCGCGTGCAACCCGTTGGGCAACGGGTTGTAGATGGCATCGATCTCAGGGTCGGCGATCAGCGCGTCGTAGCTGTCGTGGACCCGCGGCACGCCGCGCTTCGCCGCGAACTTCTCGGCCCGGCTTCGGTCACGCGCCGCGACGGCAACGACCTCCGCGTCGTCGACGGCTTGTGCCGGTTTGATGATGGCTGCGGGCGCGATACGCGCCGCGCCCAATATTCCGATCCGTACGTGGTCCACGAGCGACTCCTTCAGTCGGCGACGAGCTTCGCGTACTCGTCGAGCACGGGCACGACTGCGTCTCGACCTCCGGTCTCCACGATGAGCACGACCTCGTCGATACCGAGCGACGCGTAGTAGTCGAGCTTGCCGGTGTTCGGGATGCAGCCGAAGGGCACGACCCGAAGCTTCGCCGGATCGCGCCCAACCGCTTCGGCCGCCCGGTGCAGCTCCGGCAGCGCGGCCCGGATGCCCGCGCCGCCGATCGGGATCCAGCCGTCGGCGTACTCGGCAATGCGGGCGAACAGCTTCGGGCCCGCGGCGCCACCGATGAGAATCGGCGGCCCACCCGCCTGCACGGGCTTCGGCCACGACCACGAGGGCGCGAAGTCGACGAACTCGCCGTGAAACTCGGCGACGTCGTCGCGCCACAGCGCCTTCATGGCGAGCACGTGCTCCCGGGCCTGGTCGCGGCGCCGCTTCATGTCGACACCGTGCTGCTCCATCTCGTCAGCATTCCAGCCGAAGCCGATCCCGAACACGAACCGGCCGGCGCTGACGAGGTCGAGCGTCGCGATGGCCTTGGCCGTGACGATCGGTTCGTGCTGCGCAACGATGCAGATGCCGGTGCCGAGTGAGATCCGTTCGGTGACCGACGCCGCGCTCGCAAGCGCGACGAACGGGTCTTGGCTGCGCTTGTACTCCTCGCGGAGCTCGGCGTCGCCGGTCGGTGGAGGTGTGCGGCGGCTCGTCGGGATGTGCGTGTGCTCGGGGATGAACAGCGAAGCCAGGCCGCGCGCTTCGGCTTCGACCGCGAGCTCGGCAACCGCAATCGACCTGTCAGTGGCGAACATCGTGATCCCGAAGCGCATCGAGGTACCGTACCTGCCACTTCGAATCTCAGGGGGAGCGACAGGTGAGCGGCATCTGTGAGGGACGCGTCGCGATCGTGACCGGTGCCGGTCGCGGCATCGGACGCGCGCACGCGCTGGAGTTCGCGCGGCAGGGCGCGAAAGTCGTCGTCAACGATCTGGGAGCCGCGCTCGACGGCACGGGCGGCTCCACCGGCCCCGCGGGCGAGGTCGTCGACGAGATCCGGGCGATGGGCGCCGAAGCCGTCGTCGACGGCAGCGACGTTGCCGACTGGACCGGTGCCCAGGAGCTCGTGCAGAGCGCGCTCGACGCCTTCGGCCGGCTCGATGTGCTCGTCAACAACGCCGGGTTCCTGCGCGATCGCATGATCGTGTCGACGTCAGAGGAAGAGTGGGACGCCGTCATCCGCGTGCACTTGAAAGGCCACTTCTGCACGACCCGCTTCGCCGGCGCCTACTGGCGCGAACAGGCAAAGGCGGGCGAGTCCGTCGACGCTCGCATCATCAACACGAGCTCCGGCGCCGGGCTCATGGGGAGCGTGGGCCAAGGCTCGTACTCGGCCGCC
>DASVIY010000097.1:0-1525 GCA_036386195.1 Acidimicrobiia bacterium
ACCCGTTTCGATCAGCAAGCCGACGCTGCGGGCCTCGGCACGCCGTCACCGACCGGGTTGTCGGCCTACCAGACGGTGATCGCGGCGTCACTGATTCAAACCGAGGCGGGTGTCGACGAGGACCGCCCGCTCATCGCGGCCGTCATCATCAACCGTCTGCGCGACGGCACCATGCTGCAGATCGACTCCACACTGTGCTTCATCAAGGGTGGATGCACGGGGTCGCTGACGAACGCCGACAAACAGCTCGCGTCGCCGTACAACACCTATCTCGTCAAGGGCCTCCCCCCGACGCCGATCTCGACCGTGTCGACCGCATCGCTGAAGGCCGCGCTCGCGCCGGCCAACGTGCCGTACCGCTTCTATGTCATTGCCGACCGCAGTGGGAAGCACGCGTTCGCCGTCACCTACGAAGAGCATCTGAAGAACGTCGCTACCGCGCGCGCGAAGGGATTACTGTGACGCGCTCGATCACCGCGGCGACGCGTGTTGCGGGCATCATCGGCGATCCCGTCGCCCACTCGCTCTCGCCGACGATCCACAACGCCGCGTTCGACGCCTCGAGCCTCGACTGGGTCTACGTCGCGTTCCCGGTGCCGGCCGGGGCAGGTGCGGAAGCCGTGCGCGCGATGCGCATGCTCGGTCTCGGCGGCCTCAGCGTGACGATGCCGCACAAGGTCGATGCCGCCGCCGCGTGCGACGAGCTGAGCGACGACGCCCGCACGCTCGGCTCCGTCAACACGATCGTGCCCCTGGTGAGCGGCGGGCTGCGCGGCGAGTCGACCGATGGCGACGGGTTCTTGCGGGCGCTCGCGGCGGAAGACTTCCAGCCCGACGGTCGCCCGTGCCTCGTGCTCGGTGCCGGTGGTGCCGCACGCGCCATCGTGCTCGCGCTCGGGCGGGCGGGCGCCAACGTGACCGTCGCGGCGCGGCGCGCCGATGCGGCGCGCGCGGCGGCGGCGCTGGCGGTGGGGAGCCGGACCATCGACCTCGAAGCAATCGGTACCGCCGTGGCCGGCGCGGAGCTGATCGTGAACGCGACGCCGCTCGGGATGAATCGAGAGCTTCCGCCGTTCGACCCGTCGCTGCTGCACAAGCACCAGGTGATCCTCGACGCCGTCTACTTCCCGAGTGAGACGCCATTGATCGCCGCGGCCCGCGCGTGCGGCGCGCGCGCGACGAACGGACTGGCGATGCTCGTGCACCAAGCCGCGCTGCAGTTCGAGCTCTGGACGGGTCAACGGGCGCCGCTCGACGAGATGCGCATGGCGGCGATGCTCGCGGTCGAGGCGCGCGTCTCGTGACCACCGCCGTCGGGGTCATCTGCGGGATTCTCGGCCTGGTGGTCGGCGCGTTGCTCAACGTCGCCATCGCGCGCGTTCCCGAACGCAAGAAGTCGGTGCTCGCGGGTCCGTTCCCGGAGCTCAGCCGCGCCGGGATGCGACCGGCGTCGGTCAGCGTCATCGTCGCCACCGGTGCGTTGTGGGCAGCGATCGGGGTGAAGTACCACGACCAGTCGGTGCTT
>DASVIY010000098.1:0-4711 GCA_036386195.1 Acidimicrobiia bacterium
GCCGGACTTCTTCTGCGAGATGGCGTACTCCTCGCCCCGCCCCAACGTCTCTTGCGCGAACTTGCGTCCGTCGTCTTCTTTGCCCGGCAAGACCGGGAAGGCTCCCAGAAACACGGCCATGTGCAACCCCTCTCGTCGTGACAGTGCGCGGGAGCATACGGCGCGCCCGCGCAGGGCGAAAGGGGCACACTCCGCCCCTCAGGTCGGGTGAAGAGGTGCCGATACAAGCGCCATGGTCGCATCGCAACACCGGTTCTGGCGCGGTGTGCGCAACTACGTGATCGGCTTCATCGTGACTGTGCTGGTGCTCGCGCTCGCGGTCGTCGGGTTCGTCGCACTGCACAACGACCGCGCTGCAGACAAGACCGCCGCGCAGCAGAAGAAGCTCGCGCCGTTCTACGTGGCGCCGGCAGGATGGCAGGCCGCGGCGCTGGGCACCGTCTTTCGTTCCGAGCCCGTCGGGGGAGTGCCGGGGCACGCGACCGGCCGGCGCATCCTGTACCGCTCGGCGCGCGCCGACGGATCACCATCGGTGAGCGGCGGACTCGTGTTCGTGCCGTCGAACTCCGCGCCCGCCGGTGGTCGACCGGTGCTCGCGTGGGCGCACGGAACCGCCGGGATGGGCGACGAGTGCGCGCAGTCGCGCCGGCCCGATGTCGAAGCGAGCATCCCCGGTCTGGCCAACTTCCTCGCCGCCGGGTGGGCCGTCGTGGCGACCGACTACAGCGGGCTCGGCACCGCGGGCACGCTGCAATATCTCGTCGGCCAGGCCGCGGCACGCGACGTCCTGTATTCGGTACGCGCGGCGCGGACCATGCCCGGCGTCGACGCGAGCACCCGCGTCGCGCTCTGGGGTCATTCCCAAGGCGGCGCATCCGTGTTGTGGACCGAGCAGCTCGCCCGCCGGCTCGCACCCGAGTTGCAGATCGTCGCGGCCGCGGCCGCCGCACCCGCGGCGGAGCTCGCAATCCTGATGCAACACCAATGGAACACGGTTGGCGGCTCACTCATCGCCACCGAAGCACTCGTGGGCTGGCCGGCGGCGTATCCCGACCTCGACGTCGCGCCGCTCTGGAACCGTGACGCCGGCAATTACCGAACCATCGCGAACAAGTGCATCGTGGCCGGGCTCATCGATCTCGAGGTCCGCCACCTGCTCGGCTCGAAGCCGATCATGAAGGTGAACCCCTTGACGTTGCCGGCGTGGCACACGGTCGTGACGGCCAACACCGCGCCGCTCCCGCTCAGCGCCCCGACCTACATCGCCCAGGGCCTCGACGACCCGCTCGTGCTGCCCGGATCCACCGCCACCTACGTGCGTGACGCGTGTGCCGCGGGCGCCAACGTGACGGCAAACTTCATCGGCGATCTCGGCCACATGAAAGCCGGCTTCACCGCCGCGCCGATCGTGTTCACATGGTTGCAACAGCGATTCGCGGGTGTGCCGGCCACGAGCACGTGCGGCACGCAGCTGCCGGTCGCTCCGCTCGGTCTCTGAGCGACGCGCTGAATCAGCCGGCGCGGTACGGCTGGAGCGCGCCGGGCGGCACGACGCCGAGACGTCCCGCTTCGAAATCGTCGAGCGCCTGCACGATCTCGGCTCGGGTGTTCATCACGAACGGTCCGTACCACTCGACCGGCTCGCGGATCGGCGCGCCCCCGAGGAGCAGCAACTCGAGCGTGTCGCCCGGGCCGGGCTGGTGCTCGTCGGCGATCACCTCGATCGAGTCACCCTCGCCGAACACCGCCAGCTGCCCTTCGCGGATCGGACGTTGCTCGGCACCCACACGTCCCGCGCCCACCAACGCGTAGACCAACGCGTTGAAGTCGCGGCGCCACGGGAGCGCGAGCCGCGCGCCGGGTGCGAGCGTCGCGTGCACGAACGCGATCGGAGTGTGTGTCGAGCCCGGGCCCTTGTGGCCACCGACATCACCGGCGACGACCCGGAGCAGCGCGCCACCGTCGGGTGACGCGAGCAACGTGACGTCCTTCCCTTCGAGGCCCTGGTAGCGCGGCGGAATGAACTTGTCGGCCGCCGGCAGGTTGACCCACAGCTGCAGCCCGTGGAAGAGACCCCCGCTGATCACGAGCTCCTCGGGCGGTGTCTCGATGTGCAGCAGGCCCGACCCGGCTGTCATCCATTGCGTGTCGCCATCGGTGATGAGACCGCCGCCGCCGTTCGAATCCTGGTGTTGGAACGTGCCGTCGATGATGTAGGTGACAGTCTCGAACCCGCGGTGCGGGTGCCAGGGCGTGCCCTTCGGTTCGCCGGGCGCGTATTCGATCGCGCCCATCTGGTCCATGTGGATGAACGGGTCGAGCGCCTCCGCGGGCACGCCGGCGAACGCGCGGCGCACCGGGAAGCCCTCGCCCTCGAGACCGGCCGGCGCGGTGGTCACCGACACCACCGGACGCGGCGTGCCGGTCTCGGGTGCGGGAGCTCGATCGAGGGTCGTGGTATCGGCCGTGACAGCGGGCATGGCTACTCCGGGTGTGGGGACGGCGTTGCAAGATGACAACGCGACAAGCGAGCAGAGTGTTCCCGGACGCGGGCGGCGACTTCCTCGAAGCGAGGACTCGAGCAGTACTGTCGCCGCTCGTGAGCCCACGCTTCGGGCCGATCGATTTCGAGCAGTTCCACACCGTCGACCTGCCGGCGCGTCTTGCTGCCGGGAACGGCGCGCTGGCGGCCGCGGACCTCGACGGGGTGCAGTCGATCGCGTTCCGTATCGACGACGGGCGCGCGTACACGTACACGCCATCGGCTGACGGCATCGCCATCACCGCAGGTGACGCTGATGCGCACACCGTCGTCGAGCTCACCTACGCCGACTGGTGCGACTTCGTCTGGGAGCTGCGCACGTGCTTCGCCCTCCTCTACGCGGAGCGGCTGTCGTTTCCGCGTGGCACGTTCGGTCACCTCGCGCGCTGGGAGGCCGCGCTGCGGGCCGCGTTCGACGGCCAGGTCATCTACGACCTCACGGATGCGCCGCCGGTTGTCGACCGCGACGCGCGACCACTCGACCTCACGACGTCGTTCACCCTCGACGATCCCGACTCGGAGCTCCGCGACTTCCTCGACCGCGCGGGATTCGTCCACCTGCGCGGCGTGCTCCGTGACGACGAGATCCTGCGCCTGCGGGCCGACGTCGACGCCGCCATCGTGCGGGCGCGTCCCGACGACGAGAAGTCGTGGTGGACCACGGTCGACGGCAACGACGTCTGCAACCGCGTCAACTACCTCAGCGAGCAGTCGAGCTTCATCGCCGCGCTGGGCGACGACGCGCGCTTCCGCCGGATCGGGGCGCTGGCAGACGTCGAGTTGCGCGACGCCAGCGACCGGCTCGACGGTCACGGCGTGGTGATCAAGGTACCGGGCGCGGAAACCGGCCTCGCCGACTTACCGTGGCACCGTGACTGCGGGATGGGTGGCCACTCGGTGAAGTGTCCGATGCTCAACGTCGGCATCCAGCTCGACGCCGCGACCGCCGCGGCGGGCCAGCTCCACATGATCGCGGGCTCGCATCTCGGCACGTCACGGCTACCGCAGGCGGACGAGACCGACCGGCTTCCGACCGTTGCCGTTACCACCGAGCCCGGTGACGTGACCATCCACTACGGCCACACGCTGCACGCCGCGCCGCCGCCTGCGGAACGCGACGCGGCCGGCCGTCGTGCGCTGTACATCACCTACGTGCCACCGTTGGTCTTCGACATGATCGACCCGGGCAAGGGCTACAACGACGTCCTCTTTACCCGCGATGCAGGCCGCGTGCACCACGTCGACGAGTTCCACTGAACGGCTGCCAACGCACCGTTTGTGTGGGTTTGATAGGGTGCAGCGCGAACGCAGGGTCGGCCGCGCAATGAGGGGGCAGCGATGAGCACCGTCCCGCCGGATACGCCGCCCGTTGCCAGCGCGCCACCTCCGCCGCCGGCGTCCGGTGGCACGCAGACCCGCAACCGCGTGCTCTGGGTGATCGCCGCTGTCGTGGTCGTGGGCGCGGCCGTCATCGCCGCCATCCTGCTCGCGGGCGGCGATTCAGAAAAGAAGAAGGCAAGCCCGGGCAAAGAGGTCCTCACCGAGCCGATCTCCAGCACCGGCGCCAACCCGTTCACACCGAAGACGGGCACCGACTACGCGAACATGCCCGCGGTACAGACGTCGGGCATCTCGACGCAGCAGGGCGGCCAAGTCGGCCTGTATGGCGGTACCGAGAATCAGGCATCGTGCGACAAGACGCAGCTCGTCACGTTCCTGCAGCAGAACCCTGCCAAGGCGGCAGCGTGGGCATCGACGTTGGGGATTCAAACCACTGAGATCTCGACGTATGTCGACGGCCTGACATCGGTGCTGTTGCGCTCCGACACGCGCGTCACGAACCACGGGTACAAGAACGGAAAGGCCACGACGATCCAGAGCGTGCTGCAAGCAGGAACGGCCGTCCTCGTCGACGACAAGGGCGAGCCGGTGACCAAGTGTTACTGCGGCAACCCGCTGACGCCGCCGGTCGCCTACCCGCCGGTGTATTACGGCCCCAAGTGGTCGGGCTACAACCCGCACAGCCTGACGGTGATCATCAACAACACGACGGTGATCAACACCTACACGCTCGTCGACCCGAAGACCGGGAACACCTTCACCCGTCCGGCCGGCTCCGACGGCACCCAGGACACGCCGACCGGGCCGCCGACCTCGACACCGAACACG